>NZ_JBVAYX010000038.1:0-30889 GCF_055412825.1 Pseudarthrobacter linnaei | reverse complement strand
AACGAACTCGGTACGGGCATTCGGAGGAAATAACTTGACCATAAAACGCTCCATCAATCAGAGCGTTGCTACGACCATATGACTTTGCCGGGCATTTACGGGCCGTAAGTGACCCCGCGTTGGAGTAGAAGGGAGGGGTTTCAGCAGGCTTCTATCGCCTCGCGGGCCAGTTCCTGCTGCCGCGGAGTGCCGACCCGTTCCGCCCACTGCGCGGCGAGCTGGAACTCCACCATCGCCTCGGTGCAGCGCCCGGCGTCGTGCAGCGTCCGGCCCAGGCTGTTGTGCAGTGCCGCGAGCCACTGTTTGGTCCGCTCGTCGTTCACGGTGGACGCGTATTCCAGGGCGCTGCGGGTCCAGGTTTCGGCGTGGGCCGAATCGGCAATGGCGAGCATGTGCAGCGCGTCCACGGCCAGGAATTCCTCGCCCAGATGGTCCGCGAGCTCGGCGGCCTGTTCAAGGAGCGGCACGGCCATCTCGGCGTGCCCGCTGGAGTTCAGCACCCGGCCACGTTCCAGCAGCACGCGGACAGCCACGGTGGGTTCGCCGCCGTCGACCGCGTCCAGCAGCGCGTCGGCTTCCTCGAACCGGCCCTGCAGGCCGATGGCGCGGCCCAGCTGGGTGGTCAGCTCGGCGCGTTCGTCGGCGTCGTAGGCCGGATCGGCCGCAGCCGCCCGGAAGCGGGCTTCCGAGGCCTGCGGGTCCTCAAAATTCCATAGTTCATCAAGGGTGGTTTGGTTCAGCATTGCCTGCTCCTGATCAGCTCTCACCTGCGGCCAGTTGATGTGCACTGTCAATGTATCGGGAAGTGATGAGTCGTTGGGCGGCCTTGGCCGCTCCCCCGCCAGCGGCGTAGAACCAGTTGGAGTGCCGGCTGAAGGCGGCGATGGTGAAGGTCACGGCGCCGGCGGCGTCGATAGAGACCTCAAACGCCTCCTCGCCGCGCTCCGGTGGCCGGGCAGTGTGCCGTAGCCGAACCCTGCTGACTGCACCGCGTTTTCAGGGGCCGGGCGCCGGACCCACACGACCTCGCACGGCGCCTTGATCCTGAAGGGCCCGATGCCGAATCCGCTGACAATCCGTGAGCCGGCCTCCACCGACCCGGTTTCGGTCCGGACCCGCAGCCCGGACCGGCGCTGGATCTGCCAGCTGAGGATCCCGTCGGCGACACGGCGGTAGGTTTCGAAGCCCTCGCCGAGGTGGGCGCGGGCCTGGGACCGGGCGAAGCCCTCCGGTGACCGGCCCTCTCTGGTGAACCCGATGCCGGGGTAGTTCAGTTCGCCCCGGGCGATCCGCACATTCATGCCCGGCCGCCGTCGGCCAGCCGCGCCCAGCCCAACTGCTCCTGCTGGCGGCGGCTCAGCGAGGCCACCACGAGGTCGTAGGAATCCTCCACCAGGTCGCGCACCATCGCATCGGGCAGGGACCCGTCCAGGCGCACCCCGTTCCAGTGCAACTTGTTCATGTGCCACGCTCCGGTGATCTCCGGATGCGCGGCGCGCAGCTGTTCGGCCAGGGCGGGCTCGCATTTCAGGCTGACGGAGAAGTCGGCCGCGGCCAGGGCGGAAAGGGCGAACATCCTGGCGTCACCGCGGCCGCCGCCGGACACCGCGGCCCGCACTTTGAAGACAGATGTCTCCGGCCCGAACGGGAAGTCCTCGAAGGCGCCGGGAAAGCCCAGGCAGATTCCCCGGAGTGCAGCTGGATCCATGCTCCGAGCCTACTGGGAGGCCCGGACATTCTGCAGGCATTACTGCTGCGGCCGCCGGCCGCACCAGTCCCGGCGCCGGCGGACGACCGGTCAGAGGCCGAAGCGCCTGGCGTCCTGCGCCGGGCAGGCGTTCATGATGACGTCGAGCCCGGCGGCTTTCGCCCGGGCCGCGGCCGCTTCGTCGATGACACCGAGCTGCATCCAGACAGCCTTGGCGCCAACGGCGATCGCCTGATCCACCACGGCCCCCACCCTGTGGGAATTCACAAAGCAGTCCACGACGTCGATCGGCTGCTTCTCGGCGGGAATCTCCGCGAGCGCGGCGTAGCCGGTTTCCCCGTGCACAGGATCGGCCGGCAGGTTCACCGGAATAATTTCCATCCCGAGCCGGTCCCGGATGAACAGGGACGTGTCATAGGCGGCCCGCCACTGGTTCGTGGACAGGCCGACAATGGCCCACCTCCCCTTGGTACGCATGAGCTTTTCGAGGACTGCCGGATCGTTGACGTGGGCCATGTGCACAGCCTAACCGCCAGGGTGCTGCCGGGGCGGCAAGACCCCGCACGCCCGGCGGGCAGCCGCCTTACCCCACCGGTCACGGACCGGTCGAGATGCCCGTTGAGATGCCGGTCGAGATGCCGGTCGAGATGCCGGTTTCGAATAATCGACCGGCGGCCGGCCCGCGGACCTGGAAAGGCCGAATATTACGCAGGACAACCGGCTGCATTTGGGAAAAGGCGCCGATTCCGTTTTAGTTGGAGGCGACCATCCCGAGCGGCCGAGAGACCTGGATCGATGAAGCCGCAGCAACCCTGGTCGCCGTTATCCGTCCCTGGATGCCGGCGATAGCAAGGTATGGAGCCAAGGGAACCGCCGGACTGACCACCGGCACAAAGGCTCATTCCGTAGGGTGCTACTGCCAGGACCGATGGAGTAACCCTATGACTGCTGTCCTGTCCTTCTCCGCGCCTGAGACGTCCCTGGACGCCCGCGCCGGAGCCGCCCCCAGCACCCCGGCCCTGCCGGTTGCCTTCCGTGCGCTGCGCCGCACCTTCGGCGCCGGCGCAGAAGCCCAGACCGTTCTGCACGACGTCGACTTCGAGATCCACGCCGGGGAAGTCCTGGCCATCCTCGGCACCTCAGGCTGCGGCAAGTCCACGCTGCTCCGGGCCGCCGCCGGACTCGACTCCCCCACCGCCGGCAGCGTCGAAATCGACGGCACTCCCGTCCAGGGCATTGATTCCCGCTGCGCCTTCGCCTTCCAGGAACCGCGCCTCCTGCCGTGGCACACCCTGCAGGCCAATATCGCGATCGGCCTGCCGGCCGGCATCAGCGCCCGGGACGGCAAGGCGAAGGTGGCCCGGCTGCTCGACCTCGTGGGGCTCACGGACTTCGCCAAGCACCGCCCGCGGGAAGTTTCCGGAGGCATGGCCCAGCGCGCCTCGCTGGCCCGGGCACTTGCCCGCAACCCCGGAGTCCTGCTCCTCGATGAACCGTTCGGCGCGCTCGACGCGCTCACCCGGATCAGGATGCAGGACCTGCTGCTGGACATCCACCGCGCCGAGCCCACCACGGTGCTGCTGGTGACCCACGACGTCGACGAGGCCCTTCAGCTTGCCGACCGCATCATCGTCCTGGGCAAGGACAGCTCCGCCGATGAAGGAGCCGGCGCGACGATCGTCCGCACCGTGGCCGTGCCCGGCGAGCGCCCCCGGGACCGCGGTTCCGTGGACCTCGCCCGGCTGCGCGCCTCGCTCCTGGCGACCCTCGGCGTCGACGGCCACTAGCCGCCGCACCGCCCGGGTCCGCCTCGGATTTCCCCGCCGCGAACGCCGCAGCCGCTGCTGCGTCCGCCCGCCTTGCTCCACCACTCGTCATTCCCGTTCGCTTTTCGCTTCAATCGCGTCATACCCCAGAGGATCCCCATGTCATTCGCCCCCAAAGCCACCCGCCGGTCCGTTCTCGGTGCCGCCGCCGTCTCCGCTGCCCTTGTCCTCACGGGCTGCGTCGCAGGGGAAGGGTCCGGCGGGTCCCCCGAGGCGAACGCCGCCGTCGAGAGCGGCACGCTTAACATCGACTTCGCCACCTATAACCCGCTGAGCCTGGTCATCAAGGAGAAGGGCTGGCTTGAAGCCTCCCTCAAGGACCAGGGCGTCACCGTCAACTGGGTCCAGTCCGCCGGATCCAACAAGGCCAACGAGTCGCTGCGCTCCGGCGCGATCGACGTCGGTTCCACCGCCGGATCCGCCGCGCTGCTGGCCCGCGCCAACGGTTCCCCGATCAAGACGATCGACATCTACTCCCAGCCGGAATGGGCCGCCCTGGTGGCGAAGGAGTCCTCAGGCATCACCACCGTGGCCGACCTCAAGGGCAAATCAGTGGCCGCGACGAAGGGCACCGACCCTTATTTCTTCCTGCTACAGTCCCTCTCCGAAGCCGGGATCCCGGCCAAGGACGTCACGGTGCAGAACCTGCAGCACGCGGACGGCCGGGCCGCGCTGGAGAACGGCTCCGTGGATGCCTGGTCCGGGCTGGACCCGATCATGGCCGGCGCGGAGCACAAAGGCGCCAAACTCTTCCACCGGAACCTCTCCTTCAACACCTACGGCTTCCTCAACGCCACGGAATCCTTCCTGAAGGCCAGGCCGCAGCAGGCGCAGGCCGTGGTCAACGCCTACGAGAAGGCACGCGCCTGGGCCGCGGCCAACCCGGACGAGACGGCCCGGATCCTTGCCGACGTCGCCGGCTTGGACCTCGCCGTCGCCAAGACCGTGGTGCTGGAGCGCAGCAACCTGGACGTGGATCCGGCACCGGGCGAGGCGCAGCGCCAGGTCCTGGCGAAGATCGGCCCCACGTTCGTGGAGACCGGCGACGTCGCCAGCCAGCAGCAGATCGACGACGCCGTCGCCTCCCTTCTGGATGACTCGCTGGTGAAGAAGGCGGACGCGTCCGCCATCAAGGACTCCTGATGACACAGCTCAGGAATCCCGCCGGCACCGGCACTAAGGTCGCGGACGGGCGCGCTGCAGCCGTCCCCGCCACTCCGGCAGACGCCGCCCGGCCGGGCCCGGCCCGCACGGGTGCGGGCGGCTCCCCGGCGAACAGATGGTCCCCCGCCGGGATCCTGGCCAACGGCTGGGCGCGGCTGCTCCTGGGATGGATCATCCCCGCCGCGGTACTGGCCGCCTGGCAGCTGTCCACGGCTGCCGGGGTCTTCAGCGTCGTCCAGCTCCCGCCGCCGGCCATGGTGCTGGAGGCCGGACTCGACCTCCTGCAGCGCGGGCAGCTCGGCCAGCACATCGCGATCTCCACCCAGCGCGTGCTGATTGGCTTCGCCGCCGGCGCTGCCCTGGGCCTGGTGTTTGGATCGCTGGTGGGCCTGTCCAGGTTCGCCGACGCCCTGCTGGCACCGACCATCGGCGCCCTCCGCGCCGTCCCCTCGCTGGCGTGGGTGCCGCTGCTCATTCTCTGGATGAAGATCGGCGAGGACTCCAAGATCACGCTGATCCTGATCGGCGCTTTCTTCCCGGTGTTCACCACCGTCTCCCTGGCGCTGCGCCACGTGGACCGGGACCTGGTGGAAGCGGCGCGCGCGTTCGGCCTTAAGGGCGTCAGGCTGCTGACCACGGTGCAGCTTCCGGCCGTGGTGCCGGCCGTTTTCTCCGGCCTCCGGCTGGCGCTGGCCCAGGCCTGGCTGTTCCTTGTGGCCGCCGAACTGATCGCCTCCTCGATGGGGCTCGGCTTCCTGCTCACGGACTCGCAGAACAACGGCCGCACCGACCGGCTCCTGCTGGCCATCGTGCTGCTCGCCGTCATCGGAAAAACCACCGACGCACTGCTGGGCCTGGCCGAGAAATGGGCGGTCAAACGATGGGCGTAACCACACAAACGGCCCCGGTCACGGAGGCCGAGCGCCTCGCCTTCTGGGAGGAAGCGGCCCTCCGGCTCGACTGGGAGGACGTTCCCGGGCAGGACAAGCCGTGGCACACCACCCACCGCAGGGTCCCGGCCGACGTCGGCGCCGGCACCGGCCCGGACATCACCTGGTTCGACGGCGGCAGGCTCAACGTCGCCTATAACTGCGTCGACCGCCATGTTGCGGCGGGACGCGGGGACAAGGTGGCCCTGCACTTCGAGGGCGAGCCCGGCGACCGCCGCACCATCACCTACGCCGGACTGCAGCGCGAGGTCTCCCGGGCCGCCAACGCCCTGCTGGGCCTCGGCATCAGCAAGGGCGACCGGGTGGTCATCTACCTCCCGGTCATCCCGGAAACCGTCATCATCACCCTGGCCGCGGCCCGCATCGGAGCCATCCACTCGCTCGTCTTCGGCGGTTTCTCCGCGGAGGCGCTCAGGTTCCGGGTGGAGGACACGGGCGCCAAGCTGCTCGTCACCACCGACGGGCAGTTCCGCCGCGGCGTCGCCGTGCCGGTCAAGGACAACGCGGACGCGGCCGTCGCCGGGGACAACGCCATCGATCACGTCCTGGTCGTCAACCGCACCACCGCACCGGACCTCCTGGACACCGTCCCGATGACCGCGGGCCGGGACGTGTGGTGGCATGACGCCGTCGGGCAGGCCTCCGCGGACCACACGCCGGAAGCGTTCGACGCCGAGACCCCGCTGTTCATCATGTACACCTCCGGCACCACCGGTAAGCCCAAAGGCCTGGTCCACACCTCCGGCGGCTACCTCACGCAGGCGTCCTGGAGCTTCGAGCACCTCTTCAGCAACCCGGACCCGGCCCTCCGCGACGGCGACGTCCACTGGTGCACGGCCGACCTCGCGTGGGTCACGGCCCACACCTACGAGCTGTACGGCCCGCTCTCCAACGGCGCCACCCAGGTGATCTTCGAGGGCACACCCAACACCCCGCACCCGGGCCGGCACTTCGAAATCATCGAACGCTACGGCGTCACGCAGTACTACACCGCACCCACCCTGATCCGCTCGCTGATGGGCTGGTTCCCGGACGGCGTTCCGGCCGGCTACGACCTCTCCTCCATCCGTCTGCTCGGCACGGTCGGCGAAGCCGTCAACCCCGAGGCGTGGCGTTGGTTCCGGAAGAACGTCGGGTCCGGCACGGCTCCCGTGGTGGACACCTGGTGGCAGTCCGAAACCGGCGCCACCATCCTCTCCCCGTCCCCCACCGACACCGAGTTCAAGCCCGGCTGCGCCGCCCGGCCGCTGCCCGGCGTCAGTACCCGGATCGTGGACGACGCCGGCACCACTGTCCCGCCGGGCGTCCAGGGCTTCATCGTCGTGGACGCCCCCGGCCCCGCCATCGCCCGCACCGTCTGGGGCAACCCGCAACGCTACTTCGATTCGTACTGGCGCCAGTACGCCGAACAGGGCTGGTTCCTCGCCGGTGACGGCGCCAAGTACGACGACGACGGCGACATCTGGATCCTCGGGCGGGTGGATGACACCCTCAACGTCTCCGGACACCTGCTCTCCACGATCGAGATCGAATCGGCCCTCGTCTCGCACCCGGACGTCGTGGAGGCCGGCGTCTGCCCGGTCGCGGACCCGAAGACCGGCCACGCCGTCGTCGCGTTCGTGGTCCTGAAAGCTTCGGCGGCTACGGAGCAGATTACCGCCGATTTGCGGGCCTGGGTCGGAGACAAAATCGGGCCGATCGCCAAGCCGCGCGACGTCGTCGTCGTTCCCGATGTCCCGAAGACCCGCAGCGGCAAGATCATGCGTCGGCTGCTGACCCAACTGTTCGAAGGAACCACGCTGGGTGACACGACCTCGCTGCAGAACGAACCGTCGATCGCCGGCATCCAGACCGTCCTGCGTGAACGCAAGAACAAACCCGAACTACCCCAGAAGTGAGGAACTCCCATGACTGACATCAGCAACGCCGCCCGTCTTTCCGATCCGCTCAAGTTCGCCTACTGGGTTCCGAATGTCTCCGGCGGACTGGTGGTCTCCACCATCGAACAGCGAACCGGCTGGGACTTCGAGTACAACAAGAAGCTGGCCCGGATCGCGGAAAACTCCGGCTTCGAATACGCCCTGACCCAGACCCGCTATGCCGCCTCCTACGGCGCGGACAAGCAGCACGAGGCCACCTCGTTCAGCCTCGCGCTGCTGGCCGCCACCGAGCGGCTCAAGGTGATCTCCGCCGTCCATCCGGGCATGTGGCACCCCGGTGTGCTGGCGAAGTTCATCATCACCGCGGACCACATCTCCAACGGCCGGGCCGCCGTGAACATCGTCTCGGGCTGGCTCAAGGCGGAGTTCGAGAACTTCGGGCTTGAGTGGCTTGAGCACGACGAACGCTACGTCCGCACCGAGGAGTTCATCAAGGTCCTCCGCGGACTGTGGACCGAGCAGGACTTCAGCCAGGCCGGCGAGTACTACAACATCACCGACTTCACCCTGCAGCCGGCCCCGGTGGACGTGCCGGGCCGGGCGCACCCGGAGATCTTCTTCGGCGGCAATTCCACCGCCGCACAGGCCACGGCCGGCCGCGTGGCGGACTGGTACTTCTCCAACGGCAAGGACCTGGAAGGCTTCAAGGAGAACATCGCCGGCGTCGTTGCTTCCGCAGGAGAAAGCGGGCGCGGGACGCAGCGCGGCACCGAGGGAGCGCCCGCCGCGCTCCCCTCTCCCAAGTTTGGCCTGAACGGATTCGTGATCGCCCGCGATTCCGAGAAGGAAGCCCGGGCCACCCTCCGCGAGATCGTCGCGAAGGCACACAAACCCGCCGTCGAGGGTTTCCGCGCCGCGGTCCAGGAGGCGGGGGCGTCCACCAAGGACGGCAAGGGCATGTGGGCCGACTCGAGCTTCGAGGACCTGGTCCAGTACAACGACGGCTTCAAGACGCAGCTGATCGGCACCCCGGAGCAGATCGCCGAGCGGATCGTGGAGTACAAGAAGATCGGCGTGAACCTGTTCCTCACCGGCTACCTGCACTTCCAGGAGGAGGTCGCGGCCTTCGGGCAGGACATCCTGCCGATCGTCCGCGAACTCGAAGCCGATCTCGCCCGGAAGCACGGCACGGAACTGGACCTGTCCGGCATCCCGGTTGCTCCAGCCGGCATGACCAGCGGGCTGGTGAACGCGTAATGGCCGACCGCAAGTTCGGCTTCCGCACCCGCGCCCTGCACGCCGGAGGAACGCCCGACGCCGAGCACGGCGCCCGGGCCGTGCCGATCTACCAGACCACATCCTTCGTGTTCAAGGACACCCAGGACGCCGCCAATCTCTTCGCGCTGCAGAAGTACGGCAACATCTACTCCCGGATCGGCAACCCCACGGTCGCCGCGTTCGAGGAGCGCATCGCTTCCCTGGAGGGCGGCATCGGCGCGGTGGCCACGTCCTCGGGCATGGCCGCGGAGTTCATCACCTTCGCCGCGCTCACCCAGTCCGGCGACCACATCGTCGCGGCCTCCCAGCTCTACGGCGGCACCGTGACCCAGCTGGACGTCACGCTGCGCCGCTTCGGGGTGGACACCACATTCGTCCCCGGCACCGACCCGGCGGACTACGCCGCGGCGGTCCGGCCGAATACCAAGGCGATTTTCGTTGAGGTGGTGGCCAACCCGTCCTCGGAGGTCCAGGACCTGGAGGGGCTGGCCAAGGTCGCGCGCGACGCCGGCATCCCCCTGGTCGTCGACGCCACCTTGAGCACCCCGTACCTCGTGCGGCCGATCGAACACGGGGCGGACATCGTCATCCACTCCGCCACCAAGTTCCTCGGCGGGCACGGCACCACCCTCGGCGGCGTGATTGTCGAGAGCGGCCGCTTCAACTGGGGCAACGGGAAGTTCCCCACCATGACCGAGCCGGTGGCGTCCTACGGCAACGTCTCCTGGTGGGAGAACTTCGGCGAGTACGGCTTCCTGACCAAGCTCCGCTGCGAGCAGCTGCGCGACATCGGACCCGCACTCTCGCCGATGTCTGCCTTCCAGCTCCTGCAGGGCGTGGAGACCCTCCCGCAGCGCCTGGACGAACACCTCAAGAACGCCCAGGCCGTGGCGGAATGGCTCGAAGCGGACGAGCGCGTCGCCTACGTGAACTTCTCCGGCCTGCCCTCTCACCCGCACTTCGAGCGGGCAAAGAAGTACCTGCCGCTGGGACCGGGCTCGGTGTTCTCCTTCGGCGTGAAAGGCGGCCGGGCCGCGGGCCAAAAGTTCATCGAATCCCTGCAGCTGGCCTCGCATCTGGCCAACGTCGGCGACTCCCGGACCCTCGTGATCCACCCGGGCTCCACCACCCACCAGCAGCTCAGCCCCGAACAGCTCGAATCCGCCGGTATCCCCGAGGACCTGATCCGGATTTCCATCGGCCTGGAAGACATCGAGGACATCCTCTGGGACCTGGACCAGGCCCTGGACACGGCGTCTGAGGTAGCAGCCTCGGATGCGTCCGCCCGCGGCTTAGACACACCGCCTCGTTCCTCGGCGGCGCGATGCGCCGCTTCCGCGGACACATCAGAGGCCGACACCTGCACGATCGGAGCACTGTCATGAGCAGCGAAGAAACCCGTACCTGGGCCGGGCCGTCCGCACCGGAGCGGCTGAACCTGCTGCGGCAGGCGAAATCGATCGCGATTGTGGGCGCCTCGGACAAGCCGTCCCGGGCGAGCTACTTTGTGGCAACCTATCTGCAGTCCTCCACGCGCTACAAGGTGTACTTCGTGAACCCGGTGGTCAAACAGATCCTGGGCGAGCCGACGTACGCCTCACTGGCGGACCTGCCGGAGAGTCCGGACATCGTGGACGTGTTCCGCAAGCACGATGACCTGCCGGGTGTCCTGGACGAGGCCATCGCCGCCGGCGCCAAGACGCTCTGGCTGCAGCTCGGCTCCTGGCACGAGGACGTCGCGAAGGAAGCGGAAGCTGCCGGGCTCGACGTCGTGATGGACCGCTGCGTGAAGATTGAGCATGCCCGGTTCCACGGCGGCCTGCACCTGGCCGGCTTCGACACCGGGGTCATTTCCTCCAAGCGGCAGGTCCTGGCCTAACGCCTCCCGCGGGTTCGGCTACCGAACTCGCGGCAAACGTGCGGGCTCGCCGTAACGAAACGGCGAGCCCGCACCTTACCCGCGACCCGGATGGACTGCGGCGGGACGGCTTAACGACGGCGGCGGGTCACCTTTTCAGGTGACCCGCCGCCGTCGTGCGTCAGCTTCTGATGCGTCAGTCGTTGATCAAATCGTTGATCACGATGGTCTGGTCGCGGTCCGGGCCGACGCCGATCGCGGAGAAGCGCGTGCCGGAGAGCTTCTCGAGGGCCAGCACGTAGTTCTTGGCGTTCTCGGGGAGGTCCTCCAGGGTGCGGGCGCCGGTGATGTCCTCGGTCCAGCCTTCGAAGTACTCAAAGATCGGCTTGGCGTGGTGGAACTCGGTCTGCGTCATCGGCATCTCATCGTGCCGGACACCGTCGACGTCGTAGGCCACGCAGACCGGGATCTGCTCTATGCCCGTGAGCACGTCCAGCTTGGTGACGAAGTAGTCCGTGAACCCGTTGACGCGCGAGGCGTGGCGCGCCAGCACGGCGTCGTACCAGCCGCAGCGGCGCGGCCGGCCGGTGTTGACACCGAACTCCCCGCCCGTCTTCTGCAGGTACATGCCCATCTCGTCGAACAGCTCCGTGGGGAAGGGGCCTGCGCCCACCCGGGTGGTGTACGCCTTGATGATGCCGATGGAGCGCGAGATGCGGGTGGGGCCGATACCCGAGCCCACGGAGGCGCCGCCGGCCGTCGGGTTCGAGGAGGTCACGAAGGGGTAGGTGCCGTGGTCGACGTCCAGGAAGGTGGCCTGGCCGCCCTCCATGAGGACCACCTTGCCCTCGTCCAGGGCGGTGTTCAGGACATAGGTGCTGTCGATGACCAGCGGGCGGAGCCGCTCGGCGAAGGACAGGAAGTACTCCACGATCTCATCCACCTCGATGTCGCGGCGGTTGTAGACCTTGACCAGAAGCTCGTTCTTCTGCCGCAGCGACCCTTCGACCTTCTGGCGCAGGATCGAGGCGTCAAAGACGTCCTGGACGCGGATGCCGAGGCGGGCCACCTTGTCCATGTAAGCCGGGCCGATGCCGCGGCCGGTGGTGCCGATGGCGCGGGAGCCGAGGAAACGCTCGGTGACCTTGTCCAGGACCTGGTGGTAGGGCGCCACGAGGTGGGCGTTGGCGGAGACACGCAGCTTGGAGGTGTCGGCGCCGCGGGCTTCGAGTCCGTCGATCTCCTGGAACAGCGCCTCGAGGTTCACCACGCAGCCGTTACCGATGATCGGAACCGCGTTGGGGCTCAGGATGCCGGCCGGAAGGAGCTTGAGCTCATACTTCTCACCGCCTACGACGACGGTGTGCCCGGCATTGTTGCCGCCGTTGGGCTTGACGACGTAGTCGACTCGGCCACCAAGCAGGTCAGTGGCCTTACCTTTGCCTTCGTCGCCCCATTGGGCTCCGACGATCACGATTGCTGGCATGGGATCCTCCCCCATTCGTTCGGGCCGAAGTCCGCGTGACTCACCTGGGTGGTCACCGGAGCTCAGCGCCGTTCATGAGAATGCCCCGAATCTACCGCTGTGCTCTTACCATCAACGCCAGAGTCCGGGGCTCTTACCACCCAAGTTTAGCCGATCACGGTCGCGGCAGTTCATTTGACCATCCAATGGACTTCCCGCCGGCCGCTGCCCGCGGCCCGGCGTCCAGCCCGCGGAACTTCGGCGCACGCACTTGCGCCGGCAGGCCGGGTGGAATTAAGTGAGAGCTGACCATCCCGAGCGGCCGAGGGACCTGGACCATTGACGCCGCAGCAACCCTGTCCCGGCCACGGCCTTGTGGCGGCAAAGGGTGCTACCGCCAGGACCGATGGAAAGGAAGCGCCCCATGCGCCAGAACACCGACCATATCCGCGCCACGCACGCCGGATCCCTGCCCCGCACCCCCGAGCTCATCGCCGCGAACGAGGCCAAGGAAGCAGACGGCGTCACCCCCGAGTTCCTGGATCTGCTGGAAACCTCCGTGGTGGACATCGTCCAGCACCAGAAAAACCTCGGCATCGACATCCCCAACGACGGCGAATACGGGCATACGATGTCCGGCCCGGTGGACTACGGCGCATGGTGGAACTACTCCTTCAGCCGGCTCGGCGGCCTTGAGCCGACGGACGTCGACCGCTGGGCTGACGCCGCGGTGCACCGCTCCACGCCGGGCCACATCGTGCTGACCTCCTTCCCGGACCGGCGCGACCGGCAGAAGTTCAATGAGGCCTACAACGATCCGTTCTCCGGGATCCTGGCCCACCGCAAGAGTGTCACGCAGCCAAAGATTGCCGGCCCGCTGAGCTACACCGGGCAGGCCCTCGTGGGCTCGGATATCGCCAACCTCAAAACCGGCTTGGCCGCCGCCGGACTGGCCGAGGGCTTCGTCGCTTCCCTCTCCCCCGGCTCCTGCGCCCGCGTCGCCAACGAGTACTACAAGACCGATGAGGAACTCCTCTACGCCTGCGCGGACGCCATGCGCGAGGAGTACAAGGCCATCGTCGACGCCGGACTCACGGTCCAGCTCGACGATCCGTCGCTGGCCGAAAGCTGGGACCAGATCAACCCGGAACCGGCTCTGGCGGATTATCTCAAATTCATCCAGCTCAGGGTTGAAGCCACCAATTGGGCCCTGCGCGGCCTCCCCCAGGAGCAGATCCGTCTGCACGTCTGCTGGGGTTCCTGGCACGGCCCGCACACCACGGACATCCCCTTCGCGGACATCCTCGGCTCCGTACTGCAGGTCAATGCCGGCGGCTACTCCTTCGAGGCCGCCAATGTCCGCCACGAGCACGAGTGGCGCGTCTGGGAGGACACCCAGCTCCCCGACGGAAAAGTGATCATCCCCGGCGTCGTCTCCCACGCCACCAACGTCGTCGAGCACCCGGACCTGGTGGCGGACCGGATCGTACGCTTTGCCCAGCTGGTGGGCCGGGAAAATGTGATTGCTTCCACAGACTGCGGTCTCGGCGGACGGGTGCACCCGCAAATCGCCTTTGCCAAGCTGGAATCCCTGGGGGAAGGCGCCCGCCGGGCCACCGCGCGGCTCTGGTGACCGGGTCTGGGCAGAAACGTCATTTCGCAGGGCTTGATAGACTAATAAGGATCGACCAGGAATCGGTCCACACCACATTTTCAAACCACACCGTACTTGTCATGCCCCGGTACCCGGCATGCCGCGTACGGTCTGGCAGCTTTACCAATCCCGCAGGAGACTCAGCAATATATGACAGCCTTGGCCACTGAAAATTCACGCGAACAGCTTCTGAGCCGCCGCTACGAACCTAGCGTTGCAGCAGTCAACGAACTGTGCGACACGCTGCAGGCAACCAAAGCTGGCATGAACGTCCCGTACGTGGACCCGCTGCACGACGTCGACGAATGCCGGATCATCAGCCTCTTCTCCAACATCGGAACCGAGGACGAGTCGGGTTTCATCACCGCCGGTGACGAGGAAGCTGCCACCCGCCTGCTCGGCGTCCAGTGGAAGCTCGGCCTGCGGCCCGAGTACGTCATGCCCTGGAACGTCCACCCCTGGTACGTGCCAGGCGAGCCCAACGGCAAGTTCACGCCGGACCAGATTTCCGCAGGCCTGAAGCCTCTGCTGAAATTCCTCGCCGTCGTACCCCGCGCCTCAGTGATTGTGGCGCACGGCACCGAAGCCAACCGCCTCGCGAACCTGCTCCTCAAGACCGAGGTGCCCATGATCTGGCGCCGCGGCCTCAAGACCTACAAGGTCCGCTCGCTCAGCGGCCGCGCCTTCGCCGGCACGCCGGCCCGCCAGGAGCAGTACCTTGAAGAGATGGGCGCCGTCTACGCGGACGCCATGGCCCGCACCGGTCTGGCCAAGCCCAGCTAGTTCTCCGAAACGACAACGGCGGGCGCCCACCCAACTGGTGGACGCCCGCCGTCGGACTTTAACAAACAACGCGGGGTCACTTCCCGCCCATCCCGGTGTGCGGAATGGGCCGTAAGTGACCCCGCGTTGTTGTTGGCGGTTAGCGCTTTTCGGCTTCGATGGCTGCCTTGGCGGCGGGGTCCGAGTCCTTGAGGAACTTCTCGATCCGCTCCAGTTCCTCGGCCTCGCCGATCGCAGCGGACGCCCGGCCCAGGGAATACAGGGCCCGGAGGAAGCCGCGGTTCGGTTCGTGTTCCCACGGGATGGGCCCGACGCCGCGCCAGCCGTTGCGGCGCAGCGAATCCAGGCCGCGGTGGTAGCCGACACGGGAGTAGGCGTAGGAATCGATGGTCCGGCCCTCGCTCCACGCTTCCTCGGCCAGCACGGCCCACAGCAGCGAGGACGTCGGGTGCTTTTCCACCAGGTCCAGGGCTTCCTGGCCCGCGTCCAGCGCCGCGTAGACCTCGGTTTCGGCGGGCAGGAGCGTGGGCTCGGGACCCATCAGGTTCCGGCGGAAATCCTCCGACATGCCTAGAACGTCCTGCCGGTGGAGCCGAGCTGCTGGGCAGCCTCGACCACGCGGGCCGCGAGGCCGGCCTCGGCGGAGGCGCCCCAGACGCGCGGGTCGTACAGCTTCTTGTTGCCGACTTCGCCATCGACCTTGAGCACGCCGTCGTAGTTGCGGAACATGTGGTCCGCCACGGGCCGGGTGAAGGCGTACTGGGTGTCGGTGTCGATGTTCATTTTGATCACACCGTAGGAGACGGCGTCGGCGATCTCCTTTTCGGAGGACCCGGAGCCGCCGTGGAAGACCAGGTCGAACGGGTTGGCCTTGCCGATCTTGGCGCCGACCTGCTCCTGGATGTCCTTGAGGATCTCCGGGCGGAGCTTGACGCCGCCGGGCTTGTAGACGCCGTGCACGTTGCCGAAGGTCAGCGCCGTGATGTAGCGGCCGTTCTCGCCGGCACCGAGGGCATCGATGGTGGCGAGCGCGTCCTCAACCGTGGTGTACAGCTTGTCATTGATGGCGTTCTCGACGCCGTCCTCCTCGCCGCCGACCGTGCCGATCTCGACCTCGAGGATCATCTTGGCGGCAGCGGTGCGTTCCAGCAGTTCACGGGCGATGCGCAGGTTTTCCGGCAGGGTCTCGGCGGAGCCGTCCCACATGTGGGAGTTGAAGAGCGGGTTGCGGCCGGCCTTCACCTCGGCTTCGGAGGCTGCCAGCAGCGGCAGGACGAGCCCATCCAGCTTGTCCTTGGGGCAGTGGTCCGTGTGCAGGGCGATGTTGACGCCGTAGTTCTTGGCGACTTCGCGGGCAAACGCGGCGAAGCCGAGCGAACCGGCCACCATGTCCTTGGTGGAGGCCCCGGACCAGTAGGCGGCGCCGCCGGTGGAGACCTGGACGATGCCGTCGGACTCGGCCTCGGCGAAACCGCGCAGGGCCGCGTTGAGGGTCTGGGAGGACGTGACGTTCACGGCGGGGAACGCGAAGCCGCCCGTCTTAGCGCGGTCGATCATCTCGGAGTAGATCTCTGGGGTTGCAATGGGCATGCTGACTCCTAAAGTGAGTTTCGTCTGCGGGCTGGGCTCACCCTGGAGTGAACCTCGTCGGCTAGGAACCATCCTAGCCATTCCGGCGCCCGGGCAGTGTTTCCGGTCACTCGTGCCTGTAATACTGGCCCGCGTGTGATCCTGTTCGCCCGACTTCCGCTTCGGGCCGGCCGCGCCCCTACCCCGGGAGCTGGTTGAACACGTGCCGGCGGATCCAGGCGTGCATCGCGACGGCGGCAGCCGAGGCGGCATTGATCGATCGGGTGGAGCCGAACTGCTCGATTGACAAGGTGTCCACCGCCGCTTCGTGGACCTCGGGGGATAGCCCCGGGCCCTCCTGGCCGAACACCAGCACGCAGTCCCTGGGCAGTTCATAGGTTTCCAGCGGGACGGAGTCCGGGAAGATGTCGATGCCGATGATCGCCAGGCCCTCCCCCTGCGCCCAGTCCACGAAGTCCGCGACGGTCGGGTGGTGCCGGATGTGCTGGTACCGGTCGGTGACCATGGCCCCGCGGCGGTTCCACCGGCGTCGCCCGATGATGTGGACTTCCTGGGCAAGGAACGCGTTGGCGGTGCGCACGACAGTGCCGATGTTCATGTCGTGTTGCCAATTTTCGATCGCGATATGGAAGTTGTGCCGCTTGGAGTCCAGGTCCGCGACGATCGCCTCGTGTTTCCAGTAGCGGTATTTGTCCACCACGTTGCGGCGGTCCCCGTCCGCCAGGAGGTCCGGGTCCCAGTGCGCGCCCGCCGGCAGTTCCCCTTCCCAGGGCCCGACGCCGACCTCCGCCTTGGGCTCCGCCGCCGGTTCCGGCTCCGGCTCCGGCTCCGGCTCCGCCAGGGTGCCGGAAAGGGTTTCGCTGGGGAACTCGGGTTCAGTCACGACTCAACATTAGACTGGGACTGGCATCGGCACCCTATCGGCGGAGGACAGCATGGCGGAGCACCAGGCAGACCACAGGGAAGACGCGGACCACGTGCTTTCATCCAAATCCGTGTACCGCAGCGGCCAGGAGATCGAGTGCTGGCTGACCGACATGGACGGTGTCCTGGTCCACGAAAACCAGCCCATCCCGGGCGCCGCGGAACTCATCCAGCGCTGGGTGGACACGTCCCGGCGCTTCCTGGTCCTGACCAACAACTCGATCTACACGCCCCGGGACCTCGCCGCCCGGTTGAAGAGCTCGGGCCTGGAAATCCCCGAAGAGAACATCTGGACCTCGGCCCTGGCCACTGCCCAGTTCCTCAAGGACCAGGTGCGCGGCTCGGATTCCGGCAACCGCGCCTACACGATCGGCGAAGCGGGCCTGACGACGGCGCTGCACGAGGCCGGCTTTATCCTCACCGACCAGGACCCGGACTTTGTGGTGCTCGGCGAAACCCGGACCTACTCCTTTGAAGCCATCACCATGGCCATCCGGCTGATCCTGGGCGGGGCGAGGTTCATCGCCACCAACCCGGACGCCACCGGCCCCTCGAAGGACGGACCGATGCCTGCCACCGGCGCGATCGCGGCCCTCATCACGAAGGCCACGGGCCGGGAACCCTACATTGTGGGCAAGCCGAACCCGATGATGTTCCGCTCGGCCATGAACCAGATTGACGCGCATTCGGAAACCACGGCCATGATCGGTGACCGGATGGACACCGACATCATCGCGGGGATGGAAGCGGGGCTGCACACGGTGCTGGTGCTCAGCGGCATCACCCACAAGGACGACATCGCCGCCTACCCGTTCCGGCCCAACCAGATCCTGAACTCCGTGGCCGACCTGAAGAACCAGATCTAAGTCCCGTCCCCTAGAAGGCGGTCTTCTTGCCTCCGCCGGAAGGCAGCGGGAGAATCTGGTCCTGCAGCTCCTCGATGACCGGCCGGTAGATGAACGGGTTCCAGCCCGGGCTGGCGTGCGCCGGCCGGGCGCCGTCGGTCCGCAGCGAGTCGGCGACCATGTTGTCCTTGAAGGTCAGCGACCAGGAGTCACGGGCTGTTTCGTAGTCGACCGTCCGGTCCCGCGGATTGCCGATGAAGGCCATCCGGGTCCCGCCGAGCTTTCCGGCGAAGCGGGTGGCGTCGTAGTGGTAGATGAAGGCGGACTCGGACTGGATCAAAACGCTGGAGGGCGCAATCGGCGAGAGCTGTTCCAGGGTCTGGTCCACGACCTGTCCCCAGCTGCGCTCGTCCTTGTGCATCATCCGCTCACCCAGTTCGTAGCCTCCGCGCAGGACCGAGGGGAACCGGAAGCCGCTCTCGTAGAGGAACACCACCCCCTCGAACCAACTCTGGTCCAGCACGTCGTACTTGCTGTACGGGCTGGAGTCCAGCAGGATAAACGCGACCTCAATACCGTGCAGTTCCCGGAGCCGGGCGGCGACCTGGGTGGCCACCATGCCGCCAAAGCTGTGGCCGTAGAAGTAGAACGTTCTCAGTTGATGCGCCCGCGCGTGCTCGACCACGGCGATCACGATTTGGTCTATGTCGATGCCCACATTGGAGTAGCCGACGGCGGCGAGCTGGCCGCGCTTGTTCAGCGCACCACGCAGCGCGTTCAGGATCCACAAGGCTTCCTCCCAGCTCGTCTTGTAGCCGGGAAAGAGGAACCAGCTGGCGTTCGGAAAGTACCTCTCGGCGGTCTCGTCCGGCACCGGGAGGATCTTATGGACCCGGCGTTCGGCCTGCACCCGCCGGGTCAACAGCATGTCCGCTGCGAGCACGGAGGCGGCACCGGCACCGGTCAGAAAGCCCCGCCGGGAGAACCGCCGGAGTTCGGCGGCGTGCCGAAGCACGCGGGCGTCGGCGTCGCCGGGCCCGCCCACATCCTCAACTTCAGGCTCACGCGGCACATCTCTACCGTAGCCACCGGGGAAGCCGGATCCGTAACGGCGCCGGATAACAGCTCAGTTACAGCCAGGTCCGGCTGGCTCCGCCTAAACCGGTTCCGGTTTCCGGCCCACCCCGGGGCGGCTGATTTCGAGGCCGACGGTATCCGGCCCGACTTGCCGGCGGCTGATTTCGAGGCCGATTTCGTCGTAGGTCGCGAGGAGCTGTGATCGGGCCATGTCCGCCGGATTGTCCATCAACCCGAACACGGAGTCGCTCGCGGCGAGCAGTTCGGCGTCGGAAAAGACGTTCAGCTGCCGCGTCCCCCAGGTGTCAATGGATGCGGTGAAGTCCGCCGAGAGATCAAGGGACGGCAGCGCAGCCACCGCGGTTTCCAGGTACGGATTCAGCTCGAGGGACACACCGGCAGAACTGGGCAGGGCACCGGCGGTGTCGACAACCGCAGCGGCCCCGTCGATGGCGTTTAGGTCGTTGCGGAGCCCTGCCAGGGCCGAGGATTCCACGAAGGCGGCGTGGCCGAGACCCACGCGGATGTGGGACGTGATGCCCATCCGGCGGACGCGCTGGATCAGGTGCATCAAAGTGGGGCGGGAGTGTTGCGTCAGGCTGCCCCGGACATCGATCCGGAGAACATCCGAGGCGATGTCCAGCTTGGCGTGGGCGTTCAACGAGGTATCCATAGGTACTCCAAAAAAAGGGTGTCTATGGCCGACGGCTCAACCTTGATAAGGGTATAGGCCGCGGGGGGCGCGTACAAGTCCTCTGGACCTACCGATTCGCGCGTGACCGTGCCTTCTTAGCCGGCTTCTTTCCGGCCGGGTTCCTCGAAGTGGGTCCGTGACGCGGCGCCGCCAACGGACCGGACCAGGGACGCGGCGATGTCACGCAGCTTGACGTTGCCGTTGCTGGAAGCGTCAGTGAGGATCTTGACGGCAGCCTCCTGGTCGCAGCGGTTCTGCGCCATGACCACTCCGATCGCCATGTCAATCACGGTGCGGGATTCAAGGGTGGCCCGCAGATTGGTGGCACTGTCAGTGTGCAGGGAGAAGCGGACGGCCAGGCGCAGTGCCTGGGAGATATCACGGGTGTAGCCGCGCGCCCGACTGGCCACATCGCCGTCGAACTTGTGCGGCACATCCGAGTACAGGTTCAGCGCAGCCTGGGCCTCGCCCTGCAGGTGGAACGGCACGGAGAGCACCGAGCGTAGGCCGTGCGACGCGACGGCGTTGGCATAGTCCGGCCCCCACCGGTCCTCCTCGAACAGGTCCGGAACGTAGACTTCACGTTCCTCCCGGGCCGCCGTCAGGCACGGGCCCTGCGAGAGGGAGTACTGGATTTCGTCGACTTCGCGGGCGGAGTCGCTGCTCCAGCCGATGGTCGCGGCCTTGCGGTCCCGCAGCAGGGTGATGCCGCACAGAGCGTCGTCGCCGGCACCCGCCACCTGATGGGCGGAAAGCCGTGCGAGTTCGTTGAGGAAGGCCTCAAAATCAGCGCTTTCCAGAATGAGGTTCTGAATCTGGTCGACGGTGCTAAGGGGTTCAGATTCGAGGATTTCTTCGGGCAGGAGCATGGCGCTGGGTCTCCGGAGGGTGTAGTGGGTATCTGCACATAATAATTCACGGTCATCCGACCGTCCACACGCGTCCGCTGAGGGATGAGCTCCTAGCTGAGGCCCAGTTCGTCCTTGCCGAAGGCAAAGAGGTAAGGAACTCCGGCCTCTGCCTCGATCTTTTCCTTGGCACCGGTGTCGCGGTCCACGATCACGGCGACGGCGACCACGTTGCCGCCGGCCCGGCGGACGCCCTCGACGGCGGTCAGCGCGGAGCCTCCGGTCGTGGAGGTGTCCTCCAGCACCAGCACCTTGCGGCCCTCGACGGAGGGGCCCTCCACCTGGCGGCCCATGCCGTAGGACTTCTGCGCCTTGCGGACCACGAACGCGTCCACGGGACGTCCGGCGTCGACGGCGGCGTGCATCACGGCGGTGCCCACCGGGTCGGCCCCCATGGTCAGTCCGCCGGCGCACTCGAAGTCGATGCCGGCGGCGTCCAGCATCGACAGCATGACCTGGCCGACAAGCCTGGAGGCCTCGTGGTGCAGCGTGATCCGGCGCAGGTCGATGTAGTAATCGGCCTCGGCGCCGCTGGACAGGATGACCTTGCCGCGCACGACGGCCAGCTCCTTGATCAGTTCAAGCAGGCGGGCACGGGCGGCAGCGGTGTCAGCTGCAGGAGCACGGTTGGCAGTCATGGGACCCAGTTTAGTGGCTGGCCGGCAGCGGATCCCCAGCCGGCCACTTTGATGTCGGCCCACCTCCCGCAGCCTCCCCTGATCCGGCGGCGGGTCTTTGTACTCTAGGAACCCGTGCCGGGCAGGAGTGCGATGGAACCATGACGGCAGGAACGGAATCTTCGACCCGCTGGCCCGCCATTCGCAAAGTCGTCGGCGGCTTCCGGGTGCGGCCGAACCTGATGGACTACGATGCGGCCTGCGCCGGCTTCTCCTGGGACCAAGCCCGGCATCAGCTGTCCGGGCTGCCCGGCGGCCGCGGCGTCAACATCGCCTACGAGGCAGTGGACCGGCACGCCGCCGGGAGGCATGCCGGGCACGAGGCACTGCGGTTCGTCCGGGCGGACGGCAGCAGCCACTCCCTGACCTTTGCCGAACTCGCGGAGCAAACCAGCCGTTTCGCCGGGGTGCTGCGCAGCCTCGGTGTGGGGCGCGGTGAGCGCGTCTTCTCGCTCACCGGGCGCGGACCGGCGCTGTACATTGCGGTGCTGGGCACGCTGAAGAACGCCAGCGTCTTTTGCCCGCTGTTCTCCGCGTTCGGCCCGGAACCGGTCCGCCAGCGGCTGCAGTTGGGATCCGGCCGGGCCCTGGTCACCACCCGGGCTCTCTACCGCAAGAAAATTGCCCACCTCCGCGACTCGCTCCCCGAACTCCGGCACGTCCTGCTGACCGACGCCGACGGCCACCCGGAACCGGGCACCCTGGACCTTGCCGCGCTGATGCGCGCAGCCCCGGCCGACGGCGGGATCGCCGCGACGCAGGCCGAGGACATGGCCCTGCTGCACTTCACGTCCGGTACCACCGGGACCCCGAAGGGTGCCATCCACGTGCACGACGCGGTCACCGCGCACCACGCGACCGGGACCGCGGCCCTGGACCTGCACCCGGAGGACGTGTACTGGTGCACAGCCGACCCCGGCTGGGTCACCGGAACCTCGTACGGTGTGATCGCACCGCTGACCCACGGGGTGACGACCATCGTGGACGAGGAGGAGATGGACACGGACCGCTGGTACCGGATCCTCGCCGAACAGCACGTCACTGTCTGGTACACCGCCCCCACTGCGCTGCGGATGCTGATGAGGGCCGGGGCTGACCGCGCCCGGGGCCATGACCTGTCCGCGCTGCGCTTCGTCGCCAGCGTGGGCGAACCGCTCAACCCCGAGGTCGTCGTCTGGGGCCAGGAGGCCTTCGGCCAGCCCGTGCACGACAACTGGTGGCAGACCGAAACCGGCGGCATCATGATTTCCAACTTCGCCGCCACCGAGATCCGCCCCGGCTCGATGGGCCGGCCGCTGCCCGGCGTACAGGCGGGCATTGTGGCCCGGGATGCCCAGGACAGGCCGGTCGTCCGCGACGGCGAGGCCGTCCTCGTGACGGCGCCGGACGCAGTCGGCGAACTGGCCCTGCGGCCCGGCTGGCCCTCGATGTTCCGCGGCTACCTGAACGAGGAGGAGCGCTACCGCCGCTGCTTCGTGGGCGGCTGGTACCTCACCGGCGACCTCGCCAGGTGCGACGCCGACGGCTACTACTGGTTCGTCGGACGCGGCGACGACGTCATCAAGTCCTCCGGGCACCTGATCGGCCCGTTCGAGGTGGAGAGCTCCCTGATGGAACACGAGGCCGTGGCCGAGGCCGGGGTGATTGGGGTCCCCGACCCGGTGGCCGGCGAGGTGGTCAAGGCGTTCGTGGAACTGCGGCCCGGCTGGGAGCCCTCGGAGGAACTGCAGCTGGAGATCATCGGCTTCGCCCGCAAGCGGCTCGGCCCGGCAGTGGCGCCGCGGCTGCTGGACTTCACCACGGCTCTGCCCCGGACCCGCAGCGGCAAGATCCTCCGACGCCTGCTGAAGGCCCGCGAACTCGGTCTCCCGGAGGGCGACACCTCCACGATCGAGACCCCGGCCGGCGCACCGGAACCGGACGGGCAGGAACCGGGCGCGCCGGAACCGGACGGGCAGGAACTGGGCGCGCCGGGGCCGGGCGTTCAGCGGCCGGAGCCACGGCCGTGACCGGACCACTGGACCCGCCGGCCCATACCCTGGACCCCGCCCACGGGCGGCACCTGCTGCTGCAGATGCTTCGCGTCCGCAGGCTGGAGGAGAAATGCGTCGAGCTGTACAGCGCCGCCAAGATCCGCGGTTTCCTGCACGTCTACATCGGCGAGGAAGCCGTCGCAGCCGGGGTGCTCGAAAGTCTGGCCCCGGAGGACGCCGTCGTCGCCACCTACCGGGAGCACGGCCACGCCCTGCTGCGTGGTGTCCCCGCCGGGGCGATCCTCGCCGAGATGTACGGCTACGTCGAGGGCTGCTGCCGCGGCCGCGGCGGGTCCATGCATCTGTTCGACGCCGCCACCCGCTTCTTCGGCGGGAACGCGATCGTCGCCGGCGGCCTGCCGCTCGCCGTCGGGCTGGCCCTGGCGGACAAGATGGCCGGGCGTTCCCGCGTGACCGTGTGTTTCTTCGGCGAAGGCGCCGTCGCGGAAGGGGAGTTCCACGAGAGCCTCAATCTCGCCGCGCTGTGGCAGCTGCCGGTGCTGTTCTGCTGCGAGAACAACCTCTACGCCATGGGCACGGCGCTGGGCCGCTCGGAATCGCAGACGGACATCGCGCTCAAGGCCGCCGCCTACGAGATCGCGGCGTGGGCCGTGGACGGCATGGACGTCCTGGCCGTCGAGGAAACGGCCCGGCGCGCGGTGGACGCCGTGCGGTCCGGCGGCGGCCCGCACTTCCTGGAGCTGCGCACCTACCGCTTCCGGGCGCATTCGATGTTCGACCCCGAACGCTACCGTGACAAGGCCGAAGTCGCCCGCTGGCTCGAACGTGACCCGATCAACCTGCTGCGCGCCACGATGGAGGCCGCCGGCCAGCTGTCCACACAGGACTGGGACCAGCTCGGGGCGGACGCCGACGCCGAGGTGGCCGCCGCCGTCGAATTCGCCGAAGCCGGAACCCCCGAACCGTTGGAGGACCTCACCCGCTTCGTGCACAGCGAGCGCGGTGCGGGCCCAAGAACCGGTAGCGGCACCCGGACCGGCGAGGGGCAACCATGAAATCCAGCTACCGCGAGGCGCTCCGGGCAGGCATCCGCGATGCCATGCTCCGCGACGAGCGGGTGTTCCTGATGGGTGAGGACGTCGGGGCGTACGGCGGATCCTTCGCGGTGAGCCTGGGCCTGCTGGAGGAATTCGGGCCCGAACGGATCCGCGATACGCCGCTGTCGGAGTCCGGATTTGTCGGAGCGGGCATCGGCGCGGCCCTCGGCGGAATGCGCCCGGTCGTGGAGATCATGACCGTCAATTTCAGCCTTCTCGCGCTCGACCAGATCGTGAACAACGCCGCCTCGCTGCTGCACATGTCCGGCGGACAATTCAATGTCCCCCTCGTGATCCGGATGACCACGGGCGCCGGGCGCCAGCTCGGGGCGCAGCATTCGCACAGCCTGGAGGGCTGGTACGCGCACATCCCTGGTCTGCGCATCCTCGCCCCCGCAACGCTCGCCGACGCCCGCGGCATGCTGTGGACCGCGCTGGAGGATCCCGACCCGGTGCTGATCTTTGAGCACGGCTCGCTGTACAACGTCACCGGGGAACTCGACGCCGACGCCGGCCCGGTGGACATCGACACCGCCGCGGTCCGGCGCACCGGGAACGACCTGTCGCTGATCACCTACGGCGGCACGCTGCCGGCGGTGCTCGACGCCGCCGGGCAGCTCGCGGACGAGGGCATCGACGCGGAGGTGCTGGACCTGCGCACCCTGCGGCCGCTCGACGAGGCCGCGATCCTCGCCTCGGTGCGCAGGACCCACCGGGCGGTGGTGGTGGATGAGGGATGGCGCAGCGGAAGCATCTCCGCCGAGATCAGTGCCCGGATCACCGAAAACGTATTCTATGACCTGGACGCCCCGGTGGGCCGGGTCTGCAGCGCCGAAGTGCCGATCCCCTATTCCAAGCATCTGGAACTGGCCGCCCTGCCGTCCGCCGGGCGGATTGTGGCAGCAGCCAAGGAGGCGGTCGGGGCCGGTGGGTGACTTCCTGATGCCGTCCCTCGGAGCTGACATGGAGCACGGCAAGATCGTCGAGTGGCTGGTCAAGCCCGGCGACTATGTGCGCCGCGGGGACCTCGTGGCGGTGGTGGACACCGACAAGACGGTCATGGATGTGGAGTCCTTCCAGGAGGGGGTCGTCGCCGAACTGCTCGTCGACCTCGGCCAAACCGTGCCGGTGGGCACCCCGCTGGCCAGAATCACGCAGACCCCGGCCGAGGTGGGGGCACCCAGTGGTGAGGCGCCGGCGCCGCCGGTCCGGCGCGGGGCCCCGAAGACCGGGGAAGAGCCGCCGGCCATCTCTCCGATCGCCCCGCCGGTGCGGCATCTGGCGCACCGGCTGGGCGTCGACACGGCCAGGATCCACGGCACCGGCAAGGCCGGAGCCATCACGCGGGCCGATGTGGAGCACGCCGTGGCCTCCAGGCCGTCCGAGGCCCGTGTCCGGTCCTCGCCTCGGGCCAGGCGTCTCGCCGCCGAACTCGGCGTCGAGCTGTCCGCCGCTAGCGGCACGGGACCGGAGGGTGCCGTGACCGTGGCGGACGTGCAGCACGCTGCTGCCCGGAGCCCGGAGGCCGGTCCGGTGGCGGCACCTGCGGCGGGTACGCCGACGGCCGGCCAGCTGAAAGCCCCAGTGAAGGGCAGGCCGGCGGCTCCAGCGGGAGAAGCGACCCGCGAGCCGGCCGTCGGGGTGCCGGCCGCCGCGGCAGCGGTTTCCGGGACGTCCATGGATGCCCGCGAGCGCGTAGCCAGCCTGCGCCGCGCCGTCGGGGCCCTGATGTCGCGTTCGAAGAAGACCATCCCGCACTATTACCTGAGCACCACTCTGGACCTGCGCGCCGCCGTCGACTGGATGCAGTCCGTCAACGCCCAGCGGCCGGTCTCCGCCCGCCTGGTCCCCTCCGCGCTGCTGCTCAAGGCTGCGGCGCTCGCGGCCAAGGACGTCCCGGAAGTGAACGGCTTCTACGACGACGGCGGGTTCCGGCCCAGCGCGTCGGTCCACCTCGGGGTCGCCGTCGCCCTGCGCCAGGGCGGCCTGGTGGCCCCGGCCATCCACGACGCGGACACCCTGCCGGTCGATGTGCTGATGGAGCAGCTGCGGGACCTCGTCGGCCGCGCCCGGGCCGGACGGCTGCAGCGCGCCGAAATGGCGGATCCCACGATCACGGTGACGAACCTCGGCGACCTCGGTGTGGAGAGTGTCTTCGGCGTCATCTATCCCCCGCAGGTCGCGATGGTCGGCTTCGGCCGGGTCCTGGAGCAGCCGTGGGCGCAGAACGGGATGCTCGGCGTCCGGCCCGCCGTGACCGCCACCCTCTCCGCCGACCACCGGGTCAGCGACGGGCTGCGCGGCGGCCGCTACCTGGCACGGATCGAGGAGCTGCTGCAGGCACCGGAGCAACTGTGAAACGGGAGGAACCATGAACGAACAAGATGCCAGGGCGGCCGTGGAAGCGGCTCTGGGCAAGGTGGCGCCGGACGTGGACCTGGCCGAGGTGGACGATGGCGCCCGGCTCCGTCAGGACCTCGAACTCGATTCGCTGGATTTCCTCCGGCTGGTCGAAACGATCGACACGGCCACCGGCGTCGACATCCCGGAGCGGGACTACCCTGCGGTGGCCACGGTGCAGGGACTGATCGGCTACCTTGAGGCCCACGGCTGAACCGGCGGTCTACCCGCCGGAACGCCGCGGCTATGAGTGCTGCGGGGCACGCCGGGCGAACGCGGGGGCGTGTTCCGGCCGCGGCCCGAACGCCACGAACCGTGGAACCACCTTGCCGACGGCCGGCAGGTGCCGTGCCACGACCAGCAGGACGGCCGGCGCCCCGGCCCGCGTCCCGGTCATGATCGGCTGGAACAGCACGCGGTGCATCACCCGTTGCACGGTCTGCACGACGACAGTGGGCGTCCGCCGCCGTCGTTCGACTTTCGCCAGGTCCGCGCGGGAGACCCGGCCCCGGAGCAGCGCCGGGGCCAGGCAATCCGCGGCGGCCACGGCATCCTGGATGGCCAGGTTGATCCCGACCCCGCCGGCCGGCGACATCGCGTGCGCGGCGTCTCCAATGCAGAGCAACCCGTTGATGTGCCAGTGGCGCAGGCGGTCCAGGCGCACATCCAGCCAGTGCAGGTCCTCCAGCGAGGTGATCGCATCGACGCGGTCGGCGAGATCGGGGCGGAGCGCCGCAACCCGGCGTCGGAAGCCCTCAACGCCCTCGGCGCGGATCCGGGCGTCCGTGCCCTTCGGCGCCAGATACCCCATTTGGAAGTACTCGGTGCGGTTGAGTGCCAGCAGTGCCTCGCCGCGGCCGAAGGCGGGCACGATTCCTGCGACCTCGCCGTGCTCGGAGGCGAGCCGCGGCAGACGGAACCACCAGGTGTCGAACGGCACGGGATACTCTTTCGGTGCCAGCCCTGCCGCGGCACGCAGGGCGGAATGGCGCCCGTCCGTCGCCACCACCACGTCCGCCCTGACCTCTCCCCCGGCACCGTCCGCGGTCCGGTAGCGGACCCCCGTGACCCGGCCGCCGTTGCGGACCAGCGAGGTCGCCTTGTGGCCCATCCGCAGGCTGAAGGACGGTTCCTGGGCGGCGGCGTCGGCCAGGAAGTTCAGGAAGTCCCATTGCGGCATCATGGCCACGTAGTTGTAGGGCGGCGGCAGCGATTCGAAGTTGCCCATGGTCACGGGCGGACCGCCGGGCACCGGGAAGGCGACGTTGCTGAGCCGGCTTTGCGGCAGCCGGCGGAACTCCTCGCCCAGGCCCAGCTCATCGATCAGCCGGATCGTGGAGGCATGGACGGTGTCGCCGCGGAAGTCCCGGAAGAAATCATCGTGCTTCTCCAGCACCGTGACCTGCACGCCGGCCCGCGCCAGCAGCAGTCCCAGCATCATGCCCGCCGGCCCGCCGCCGACCACCACACATCCGGTCTTCTCCATGGCCATACGCTACGCCTGCGCACGGTGCCGCGGGAGGGGTATTCGCGGCGGTTTCCGGCTCGCGCGGCGGATTCAGGCGTGCGCGGCGGATTCAGGCGTGCGCGGCGGATTCCGGCTCGCGCGGCGCCCAATACCGGGCGCTCGGGAATCCGCGTAGCGCCCGGTATTGGGCGCAGCGGCCATCACGAAGCGCAGCGTCAGGTCACAAGGACGGGCCCGGTCAGAGCCGGGTGTCGAAGGAATCGCAGAACACGTTCTCGTTGAACGTGCCCTGGAACTCCGACTTGCCCCGGATCTTCTCGATGGTGGCCCGGATGGCCTCCCGGGTTCCCGCGTGGGCGTGGATGGCGGTCTTCACCATCGGCACGTCAATCAGGTGGTTGGGCTGGTTGAGCGAGACGAAGACGGTGGGGACCTCGGTGACGTACCAGGGGATTTCCGCGGCCATGGGGGTGGACCACTTGATCCGGATGGCTGACTCCTGGGCGAACCCCTTGACATTGGCGAACACGAAGGCTGCGTCGTACTTGTCCGCGTAATCGCCGGTGGCTTCCTCGGAGATGACCGACATGAAATTCACGCCCGTCTCCCCTGCTGCCTCGCGCTGGTCCGCCGTTTTGAACACGTGCACCTCGAAACCGGCAGTCTCGAGCTCGGTTTTGACCGTGTCCAGGTAGGCCAGCGGTTCCGCGCGGGTGAAGTCCGCACCGCCGGAGATGCCATACAGGCGGATCCTCGGGTGCGTCTCCGGCGTGATGGGCAGGTTGTTCGCGGTGTCCTTGACCAAGGTGGCGGTCTTGTCAGCGATCGCCGCTGCCACGCCCCGGTGGGCGTCGCTTCCGATCACAGTGAGTGCGTCGGCCTGCGGGACAAGCTCCGCGGCCGGTTTGAGGTGGAGCCCCAGGCTGGCCTTCAGCGCAAGGATCCGACGCAGCGCGTCGTTCAGCCGTTCCTCGGAAATGGCGCCGGACTTGTAGCCATCCAGCATGTACTGGAAATCTTCCGCCGGGTTGCGGAAGAACAGGAACATGTCACAGCCGGCGGCGATGGTGGCCGGCACCAGGTCCCTGCGCTTCATGGCCTGCGTCAGGCCGATCATCTGCGACGCGTCCGTCAGGATCAGCCCGTTGAAGCCGAGCTCGCCGCGGAGCAGGTCCTGGAGCAGTTCCGGCGCGAGAGTCGCGGGCAGGATGTCCCGGTCCGCCAGACCCGGGCGGAAGTGCCGGGAAAGTTCCGGTGTCCCGATGTGCCCGATCATGATGGACTGCACGCCGTGCCCGATCATCTCCCGGTACACGTGCCCGTAGGTCCGGTTCCACTCCCCGTAGCCGAGGGTGTTGTAGGAGGTGACGACGTGCTGGTCGCGTTCGTCCATGCCGTCGCCCGGGAAGTGCTTCATGGCGCAGACGGTGGCGGACTCACTGATGCCGTCGAAGTACTCCTTGGCGCGCTCCACCACGATCTCCGGGGTGTTGCCGAAGGCCCGGGTGGAGATGACCGTGTTGCGCCAGTTGTAGTGGATGTCCACGATCGGCGCGAACGCCCAGTTGCAGCCCAGCGCCGCGGTTTCGACGCCGGCCACCTGCCCCATTTGCCGGGCGATGGCCTTGTCCGGGTGCGAGCCGGCCTGCAGGTGCGTCGACACAAACGTTCCGTCGTCGCAGCTTCCGGCTCCCCCCATTTCCGGGTTGGAGGCCACGAGCAGCGGGATGCGGGTTTTGGACTGCGCATAGCGGATGTGGTCCTGCACCGCGGCGGAGGGGCCTGGCCGGTAACGCATACCGCCCACGTGGTAGTTCTCCAGGACGCCGTCCAGATATTCCGGGGTGTAGTCGTTGTTGTGGTTGATGAACAGCTGGCCGATCTTTTCCTCGAGGCTCATCCCCGCGATCGTGGAATCCACCCACGCGACCGCGTCGTCGTCAAGGTTGAACGGCGCAGCCTGGAGGTCGACGTCGAACCGGCGTCGCTCCGTGCCCGCCGCACCGACAGCGTCGCCGGCCGGAGCGCCCGGCCCGGCGACGGCGGCAATCCCGGCCAGCGCCTCAGCCACGACCTCTCGGACCGGGGCGGCGATGTCGACCACGGTCCCGGCTTCGTCGGCGTCCAGGGGTTCCAGCGTCGCGAGCTGTGATTCCAGCAGCGCGGGCGGCATGAAATGGCCGGAACGGCCTTCGAGCCGGGACCCGAGGACCTCTTTGCTGCCGTGCAGGTGCAGGAACACGGTCCCGGGCGCCAGTGCGCGGATGGAGTCCCGGTAGCAGCGACGGAGCGCCGAACAGGCCAGGACCAGTCCACCGTCGCCCCGGTTGGCCAATGTGCTGCCCACGGCGGCGAGCCAGGGCGCGCGGTCGTCGTCCGTCAGCGGGGTGCCGGCCGCCATCTTGGCGACGTTCTCGACCGGGTGCAGGGAATCGCCGTCGAGGAACGGCACCCCCAGTTCGCGGGCCAGGAGGTCACCGATGGTGGTCTTGCCGCAGCCGGAGACACCCATAACGACGACGCGGCGGGCGGGGCCGGGAGCGGAGGCGGTTGCAGGGGCCGTCACCAGTCGTGGACCGTTCCGTCGACGAGGCGGTTGTAGGGCAGGTAGGCCTGCTGGTAGGGGTAGCTGTTGGCGGCTTCCTCGTT
>NZ_JBVAYX010000037.1:0-31454 GCF_055412825.1 Pseudarthrobacter linnaei | reverse complement strand
CACGGCCCATCAGGACCTCGCCCTGCGGGAGCTGCGCCGCGCAACCTACGCCGGCTCCGAGTTCTACCGGCGCCATCACGCCGGCCTGCACGACGCGGCTCTGGACCAGGTGCCGTCCGTGACGAAAGCGGACCTGATGAAGCACTTCGACGAAACCGTCACCACACCGGACCTGAAGCTGGCGGATCTGGAGAACCACCTTCTGTCCCTGGTCCAGAGCGGGGGAGACCCGGGGCTGCCGTGGAAGGGCCGGTGGTGGGCGGCGGCGACGGCCGGCACCACCGGCCGGCGCGGAACTTTCGTCTGGAACCGTTCTGAATGGGGCACGATCCTGGCCTCCTACGCCCGAGCTAACGACTGGGCCGGGATCTCCGCCGGCCTGACCCGTCCCCTGAAGATGGCATTGGTGAGTTCCCGCGTCCCTACACACCAGTCCGTCGTCGTCGGTGCATCCCTGCGCTCCGGGGTCGTCCCCACCCTCCGCCTGGACGTCACCGCGCCCATGGATGAGACGGTCGCAGCGCTGAACCGGTTCCAGCCCAGGGTCCTCGTCGGCTACGCCTCAGCACTGAAACCCCTCGCGGCAGAGCAGCGCGCCGGAAGACTGCACATCTCACCGCAAGGCGTGATGTCCGCCTCCGAAGTGCTCAGCCCGCACACTGCCTTAGAATTGGAGCCGCCTGGGGGAGTGCGCCCTTCGATGTTTACGCCGCCACCGAAACGGCAGGAATCGCCTCCCCCTGCACCTACCGGAACCGCCATGTCTACGAGGACCTGCTGATCATCGAACCCGTGGACCAGAACGGAAACCCCGTGCCTGCGGGAACAACCGGAGCCAAGCTCCTCGTCACAGTCCTGTTCTCCCGCACGCTGCCGCTGATCCGCTACGAAATGTCCGACACCGTGAGACTGGGCGGACGGGCCTGCCCCTGCGGACGCTCCTTCACCGTTCTGGAGGACATCGAAGGGCGCATCGAAGACGTCCTGCAGCTGCCAGGCAAAGCAGGCGATGTAAATGTCCATCCGATCGTGTTCCACCATGTTCTGGACCAGGCCGCCGCTTCGGGGTGGCAGATCATCCAGGAGGCCTCGGGGCTCCGGGGCCTCGCACCCGGAGCCTCCACCGAGGGTGTTCGGACTGCCGTAGCGTGCGCGCTCAAGGAAATCGGTGTAGTCGACACCGCGGTGGACGTACACGTTGTTGAACGCGTCGAACGGACCGCCTTGGGGAAAGCACCCTTCGTGTGGGGCTTAATGGGCCGGCGATGACAAGTTGGTCCTCCTGAAGCAAACCCCGAGCCGGCTATTCGGCGAGGCGACGGGGCGGGTCCCGGCCAGAGGTCCCTGGCGACGGTGACCATCCAAACGTACGGTGAAGTCGTTGTGCCGGATGTCCAGATCCATCGCCTTCCGAAAAGGCTCTACGACCGTCCGTTGCGGAATTGCCTAGGTTCGAGTGCAGACGACTTCTGACATTCCGTGCAGACGACTTCTGAAACTGACAATTGAACGAATTTTTGCACGGCCGGTGAGTCTCGTAACTATGTCTCGAAAGCTTCTGGTTGAATCGGTGTATCCACCATTAGTTACGAGACACGTCGGAGAGCCCATGACAAAACTGATCGGCTACGCACGCGTTTCGACGCGGCAGCAGTCCACCGACCGGCAGCAGGTGGACCTTCTAGCCGCCGGCGTCCGCCGCGATGACCTTTACGTGGATCACGGTGTCTCCGGGGCGCGGGCTTCACGACCCCAGTTCGATCGAGCACTCGACGCGCTGATTGACGGAGACACCCTCGTCATTACGACACTGGACCGGCTTGGACGATCCACCCAGAACATGCTTTCCTTCGCCGACGAACTCCGCGGCCGAGGTGCTGGTTTGCGCGTCTTGAACCTGGGCGGTGGCGACGTCGATACTGCAACACCCATGGGGTCGATGCTGTTCACGATCATGGCCGCTCTCGCCCAAATGGAACACGAGATCAAACGCGAACGCGTCACCGACTCCATCAGCAAACGCAGAGAAGCCGGAAAGGACCTTGGCGGCCGGCCCCGCCAAGTCACCGAGAGTCAGGTTCGAAGCGCTGTCCGCCTGGTAGAAGGCGGTGAACCCGCAGCACAGGTTGCCCGCGATCTCGGAATGTCACGAGCAACATTTTATAGACGGTCGCGAGCACTCAAGGACTAGCCGCATCGCATCACTCTCCCTGAAGGCGAGACCAAGCGATCACGGAACGCCGCCAAGGAGCGATCAAATCAACCAAGCCAACGGTGCGAAAACCGCCAAACTGAGCTGTGAAAAAACCGCCAATCCGAACTAACGGTCACAGGGTTGATGCCGCCAAGAGTGGGGGAATCATACGCCGATGCTGTACGTTCACCTTGCTGTAACCAACACAAATGAAAAGAGAAGCACCACAAGTGGCAACCGATTATGACGAAGTCCGTTCCGACGTCAAGGAATCACAGGACCGCTCGCTCGAGGCACTGCAGTCCGAGAACGCACCGGATGCCCGGATCGTGCGTGACCTGGACGAATCAGACTCCATGGATGATGGAATCATCCCGGGCGGCGAAATCGTCAACGACGAACTCATCGTCCAGGTTATCCCCCAGGCAGCGGACGAGTTCGTCTGCTATTCCTGCTTCCTAGTCCGGCACCGGTCCCAGCTCGCCCGCGAAAAAGACGGCCACGCGTACTGCACCGAGTGTGAAGGCTGAACCGCCGGCCCAGAGTTGATCGCCGGTTCGAGATGATGCGCAGTCAGGTCCCCGATTCGGCCTGGGAGGCCCTGGAGGACGAGTTCACCCTGCCGTCCGCCGCGAGTTGAGGGCCGTCCTTGCCGCTGCTATCCCCGGCTTGACGGCATTACTGTCAAAGACTGCATTGCGGTCAAAGCTGAATCTTCGTCCGGAATCCGGTCCGCGTCCGCCGCGAGGGATCGGAAACCTGTACCCTGTTCCCGATGTTCTCGATGACGTCCAGGACGCACTGGCGGAGAGTTGAGGACGTTCCGCCGTGGATCCGCTGACTCCGTTGCCCGGAAAGGTCCGCGCTGCGCCGACAGCCTGGAGTGCAGTGAACTGCAGATCAAGGTACTGATCCGTGGTGGAAACCCTCGCGTACCCGACACGCGTACCCGACAACAGCCATAGCCGTCCCCATAGTTCTCTTAATACCGAATGATTAGCCGTTGTGAAACCCAGTGTTCTTGAACGGCATTTCGAGACAGCGACTGTCCGTGTCGCCACGGGAACGTCTGGAGCACCAGGAGAGCGGCCCTGCCGTCTCAGTAATGGATCCATTAATGAGACGCTCAGACCGCCTTTCAGGTGGTGTCAGGTGTGACTGTTAGCCCGGAATGGCGGTTAAGTCGCAGCTTGAATTGGCGGTTTTGCCGTTCCGTATGGGGAACCCTGACCGGGACAGCGCAGACGCACGTGGGATCTGGTGGCGCGTCACACTTCAAGGTGCCGTATCTGCCGGTGCTGCTGTCTAGGCTCCCGTGATTGTCAGTACCGCACCCCAGAGAACCAAGAGCAAACCAAGCGAAGTTATGGCGAGGGAGATTTTGCGTCTCGTATCAAAAGGTTCTCCTCTTCGGCGCGGCTTCCTCGCCCCATACGCGGCAGCACTAACTCCGACTACAACGCCTATGACCACCAGTATCAGGTTCATGGTTTGCAGCATTCCACAGACGTCGACGGCTGTGTTCGAAATACTCTTGTCGTCCTGCAGCCTCCCAAGGAAGAGGACCAAAAGGAGCAACCCTGCCGGCGTGTCTGGCGCTTCGTTTGCGGTCCACTCCCCAAACTCCCAGCCCGACCAGTGCCGTACGCTCGCACCGCAACTTTCCGTGGTTCCGTTTCAGGAACCCTTAAGGAGCTGAGTGCACGGACGGGGCCTATCGAACTCCTGCCTTTCGTGCTTCAGTTCAGTCATGACGTCGCAATTCTCGAAAAAGTCATCGGCAGGCCAGTTGCACGTCAGTGCGAAGCATGAGGCTGAGCGAAGGCTCAAGCTCATCACTTACTACGGCGGCGCCTTAGCCTTAGCCATGATCGCCCTGAATTTTCTGCCGATCGAAACCGAGCCGTGGGTTTGGGTGAAGCTTGCCGTCCTTGCCTTGGGAGCTACGGTATTTGGCATCTTGGTGACGTGGTTCTCGCTGTGGCAGCGGCAGGAGTACTGGCGAGAACGTGGCAGGGACCCCAAACATCCTGAGCGTCTTCCCGAAAGTAGAACCCGAGATTGACGATGCCCCCTTTTTCAGTCCTACTCTCGCTAGCCCCGACCGTTTTCGGCCTGGTTTTTTGGGGGACCTATTTCTAGGCCAGTAGGCGGTCGCTAACCAGGGCGGGGGTCCCTGGCGATGGACATGTGTGCCCGTATTCATGCTTGTAGCAGTGAGCGCCCCTGCCTGAAACCGGTGGCACCTCAGAACCGTGCCCGTTTTGGGCCTTCCCGTAGGGTTGGGAGCAGCATCAGCCTGGGGCTGACCCACAATGAGCCTTCCAGGCCCGCCCGGATAAACATTCCGGAGACCCTAGGAGATTCCCGTGAACACCCCTCCACCCGCCCCGCAGCCCTCCGCCGACGCTCCTTCGTCCGGTGTCGGTTCCCGCCCACCGAATCGCTGGCGGCGTTCGGCGGGTGGGCACGGATGTGGCGTGAGTCCAGGAGCCGGCGGATGCATGAACTGGTCGGGGAGTTCACCAACCGGGCCGAGGCGCTGATGCAAACCCCGGAACACATGGAAGGCCTTCTGACCGCGGTTGTCTCGCTCGCGGAGGACCTTAGCCTTGAGGCTGTGCTGGACCGGGTTGTGCAGTCGGGGTGTGACCTGCTCGGTGCCCGGTACGGGGCGCTCGGCGTCATCGGCGAGGACGGCCTGCTGAGCCATTTCATTACGGTCGGCATTGATCGGGACGGCATTGACCTTATCGGTGATCTTCCAACCGGACACGGGGTCCTGGGACATGTGATCCGCGAACCCAAACCGCTGCGTCTTCATGACCTGGGCCAGTACCCAGGGGCCGCCGGGTTCCCGGCAGGGCACCCACCGATGAAGTCGTTCCTGGGTGTCCCGGTCCGCGTGCGCGGCGCGGTCTTCGGAAACCTTTATCTGACGGAGAAATCCGATGGGCAGGACTTCACGGAGGAGGACGAGGACCTGGCGGTCGCCCTGGCCGCGGCCGCTGGCGTTGCGGTCCAGAATGCCCGCTTGTTTGAAGACGGCGCACGGCGCCAGCGCTGGTTGGAGGCGGGAATGGAGATCAGTGAGCGGCTGATCACCGCCTCCCACCCGAGGCCGCCGGACAGCCTCGATCTCATTGCTGAACGTGCCCTGCTCACCTCCGATTCGGTGCTGGCTGTCATCGCTTCCCCCGGGATCGATGGTGCGCTCCGGTGCGGGACCTCGGTCGGTGCGCAGTCACTGCCTGCGGGTCAGGACCTGTCCTCCTCGGCGCTGGCGTTTTCGGTCCTGGAAACAGGGGAGTCTGCCACGGCCCGCGATCCGAGGGAGGTTTTCGGACCCGACGCTGCCGAGAAGCTGGGCCCTGTCCTGGTCAGCGCCCTCGGGCATAAGGGCGCCGGCAACGGCATCCTTGTCCTGGCCCGCGCCGAAGGCGCAGCCGGCTATACACAGTCCGATCTGAGATCAGGTGCCGTTTTCGGTGCGCAGGTCGGCCTGGCACTGGACCTGGTGCGGGCCAACCAGCTCCGGGAAGAGCAAGTGCTCTTCACCGACCGGGACCGGATCGCGCGGGACCTCCACGACCTGGTGATCCAGCGCCTCTTCGCCGCAGGTCTGAGCCTGCAGACCCTGCGCCGCTACACTGCGGACCCTGCCGCCCACGAACGGATCACAGGCGTGACCCAGGAACTCGACGGGACGATCCGGGACCTTCGGAACACGATCTACTCGCTTCATTCCGCCTGTACGGGCACGGAACGCCTGACCGATCACGTGCTGCGTACGGTGCAGGAAGCGGCCAGGGGAGTAGTCGTCTCGCCTGATTTGCAGTTGACCGGGCCGGTCGATGACGCCGTGCCTGAGGCCGTCGCCAACCAGCTGCTGGCCGTGCTCGCCGAGGCTCTGAGCAACGCGGTCAGGCACTCCGAGGCCGATGAAATCAGCATCTCGCTCACGGCACGCGAGGGCGCCGTGGAACTGCTGATCACCGACAACGGCCGCGGATTCGAAAACCCCGCCCGGCTCAGCGGCCTGGCCAACATGAAACACCGGGCCGAGAAACTGGGCGGAAATTGCGTCATCGACAGTTCCCCGGGTCACGGAACCCGGGTGAGCTGGACGGTACCGACAACCGGCTGAGTCAGTGAAACGCCGTGCGGCGGACCCCGGTCGAAGGCCTCCCTCGGTGTAGCCGCTACCCTCCGGGGCGCGGCGTGTCCGTCGAGCTGGCGTATATCGCGGCCTGGGTGCGCCGTTCAAAGCCGAGTTTGGCCAGCAGGGAAGACACGTAATTTTTCACGGTCTTCTCGGCCAGGAACATCTCTTCGCTGATCTGCCGGTTCGTCATGCCCCGGGCGATCAGGCTGAGGACCTTTTTCTCCTGCAGGGTCAGAGCTCCCAGCCGCGGGTCGGCCGGCGCCTCGGGGATCGCTTCGAGCATGCGCTCTACGACCCCGGGGGCGAAGAGCTGCTCGCCGGCGGCGGTACGCCGGATTTCCTCGACGAGGTCGTTGTTGCCGATCTGCTTGAGAAGATAGCCCGACGCGCCGGCCAGAACGGCTCCGCGGAGTGCGTGGTCGTCGTCATAACTGGTCAGGATCAGGCATTTGAGGTCGGGGTCAATGGAGCGGACGTCCCGGCAGACCTCAATGCCCGTGCCATCGGGCAACCGTCCGTCCAGGACCGCGACGTCGGGCTTGAGCGCCGGGATACGGCGGGTTGCTTCGACCGCGGATCCGCTTGCGCCCACGACGTCGAAGCCCGCGTGCTCGAGCAGGTCCGTGAGGCCCTGCCGGACGAGCTCATGGTCATCGAGGATAAAGACCCGCACCGGTGCCGGTGAAAGCCTTTCCGTGCAGGGATCTGTTACCGATGTGGTCATGCAGCTACTCCTTGGATCAGTATCTTCCCGGTCCGCGCCGTACGGCCGTCCCTGGCGGAAGTCACGGGAAATAATGATCCTCCATCAGGGCGCGGGACAACAGGGACCAAAGACCGCACCCGTCAGGACTCTCAAATGGCGGTCGGCGAGTTGGGCAGCGCAGCTGCAGCCGGAGGACTAAAGATATCGGTCGTATTTGAGATGCCCTGGGGAGGCGACCACAATCGGCTTCTTCCGATGGTCACATGCTGTACGCGGTGTTCATGCTGAACTTCTCTCGGTCCCAGTGAATCTGTTGGGTTTGCTCGGCACAATTTGTCTTGACGCGTCTACCGAACAGTCCGAACGTAGCAGCAATGATCACGGGAGCTGTCTCTGAAAGAGATTTTGCTGTTGTATTTCAGCGTTGGCGGTACCGCCGGGCTCTTGGAGCTGGAGGCCTTCATCTACGGGGTAGAGCTACTGAGTCCATTCGACCTTCTCCTGCTTGAAGGTGCCCTTCATGATGCGCCCGCCCCGTGATTACCGCAGCTGATGCGGGGAACGGATCCCGGAGAAGTGGTTCCGGGTCTGGGAACGATGAGGCTGGACTGCCAGATTCTCTCGACACGGGTGGGTGCCGTAGGTAAATTCGAGGTGAGCCCGATTGCGTGGAGATCGGAGCCAGCCTTGCCGGTCGCTTGCAGGACCGTCAAGATGCGCCGCTGTAGCCGAATGGCGGCACCCACTGCAGCTGGCGGAAGGTTGCCCCTGATGGCCGCCTCGCACCCGAACAATTTCTCGATGAAGCAACAGCCCCCGGTTTTGACAGGGACTGCACTGACCCATGGGGTCGGCGTGCTAGAGGCCTATCGTCGGATGATAGGCCTGGCGTTGGCCGGCTTCCTCCGCGCAGGCCGTCCGGCGACATAGTCATGTCGAACAAACCAGGACGTCGTCGACCTCTCGGCCCGGATCCCCGGGAGCACCCACTGTGGTGCCTCCATTGCGGCACGTACCGTCAGTTGTTCATCAGTTCCGTCGTGCCTTTATGGCCGGTATCAGAGGGTGCACTGCAGGTGTCCTATACCTGCACCGCGTGCGGCCTGTCCTATGACCACGTAGCCGACGTCAGTCAGTTCGCCGGCGCCGCGAACCTCGCTGCAGGACGAGACGATGTCCTCATCTTCAGCGGTGAGTACATCCATTGCGGGCAGTCGATGCAACAAACCGCGTCAGGAGGAATCCGGCTGGACAGCCCTGCCGCCGGCGACGAAGAGCTCGGAACATCGAGCGTGTACCTCGAAATCCGGGTTCTGGAGTGTCCCTGTGGGTTCCGGCTGATGCTCCCGGGCTAGAAGCGGCCGATGTCTCCCGGTAACCCGCCGTCAGCGGAGTGCTGCACCGGCACGGATTGTCTGTCCTGTGAGTCTTTCTTCTTGTCGAGCTTCCGACGGCTGAGACGGGGATCTGGATTAGACGTCCAGGCGTATCTGGTCCTGTTTCCCAGCGAACGCGGACAAAGCTGAGGCAGTTAGTCCGGTCGCCGCCGCAACCTTCTCGACCGGCACGCCCGACGCCAGGGCGGCAGCGATCTGTAGGTCACACGTTGCTTTCGCCTGGTCAAGTGCCCACTCTGCGGCCTCGACCTCGCCGATGCTGATCACCACCGCGGCCAGCAGCCGCTCGCGAACCTCCGACACGTCTGTTGTCACCTCAGGGGCGCGCACGGAGGAAAGCAGCGGATCTTCGTACAAGATCGGATTAACCGGGGGGATAGACAGAGGGAGGGTGCTTGTATCGGTGAAGTCTTCCACGGAGCCTGCCTTTGAACTGTCGACACAACGTTTCCGGCCATGAGCTAACGGTGGTCTCAGGGGGTATGAGGAGGCCGGTTGCTCGATCTGCTAGGTCAGAGGCTACCGCAGTCTTCGGAACCGGGGGACAGTCGCGGGGCTCGGAAGTGGGTCCATGGCCCGTGGCCGGGCACTCGAGCCTAAGCGTGGCGGGCAGAAAGCGTCCTCGTTTATGAAGACGCGAAGAGTTGTTGCATCACGGGTTCGGGTCATCCATCAGCTCCGCAGTGCCTCCTGAAACATGCGAGGTAGGGGCCGGTCCCAGCAACCGCATACTCGCCCGTATACGGGTTTATCCGTACCGTTGGGGGTGGGTGTGGCTGGGGTCACATGGGGTACGCCCTCTCCCGTTATCGGGCCAGCCGGGGCGCAGCGCCGCGTTTTGGATTTGATGAGGTCGCCCTGGGGTTTCCGCCGGGCGTCCAGAGGGGTAACTATGACCGGAGCGTTCGAGCTTTTTCACGATGGGAACATGTCTTTCGGGTTTAGATTGGGAGGCTCCCGCACGGACTGGTGCGACCGGTATGAGTATTTTTGACAGTATGTTCACGTACTCCAGCGCGCTGGAGGCCAGCGATTGCACCGCGGGGGCGTTTCGCATCGATGCCGTGACCGGGGTGGTGGTGTGGTCCGATGCGCTCTACCGGATCCACGGATACCAGCGCGGAGAGGTCGTGCCTACCGTTGAGCTCGTCCTGGCGCACAAGCACCCCGGCGACAGGGCAAAACTACGGGAATTGCACACCGACCTGGCCGAGGTCGGGGGTACTTCTCCAGCTATCACCGCCTGATTGACTCCCACCAGCGCGACCATAAGGTACTGACTACCGGGGAGGCCGTCTTCGACGCGAACGGCAGGCTCTTCTCCATCACGGGAATCATGGTCGACTTGACCTCAACCGTCCGCGCCGAAACTGAACGGGCCACCAGGGATGCCGTCGCCGGAGCCGTCTGCGCCCGCGCCGTCATCGAAAGAGCCCGGGGCATTCTTATGGGACGGCTCAGCATCGGTGCCGATGCAGCTTTCGCTCTGCTCTGTGTCCACAGCAACCACACCAACAAGAAACTGGCTGTCCTCGCCTCCCAGCTTGTCGGCCTCGCCGAAGACGCCCGCAACGCGGCCGCGCTCACTGCGTTCATCCATGACCTTCAACGCCCCACAGCTCATACCACTGCGGTACGCCAGGACACGTCCCGTGAGGGGTTAGCTTAGGTAACCGCCGACTACTGGTTAGTGCAGAAGGCTTCTGGTGGGAAGATCACGCATTCCATCTCAATACGATCCACCGTTTTTGGAAAATGTTGGATCTGGTTAGCAGGCGGAGGGCAGCACGACCCCGAGAGCCCGGAAGGAGTGTTCAACAGCGTCAAGACCAACTACTTAGCCGGTGCGGGGCTTCCCGTCGCCGGTTCCGCCTGAGGAAATCTAACCCCAATCGAGCTGTGAAAACCCGCCATTCTGAACTAACAGCCAAAACCCAAAAGGATGAAAGACGCGAAAACAGCGTTATCAGGACGGCTTCGCAGGTTCACCGACGACGCAGCAGATGCGCACAGTGGGTCAACGCCAACGGGATGCTGAAGAGAAGCTTGAGCATCATCTGCACGAAGCCCGCCACTCCGGTGACTCCGGCGATAACAGTGCTGCCATTGGGGAGGGAACTGAATATTGGCTTCTGTGGGCTCCACCTGTGGTGCGGGTAAGCCCCATCGCCCGGTAGCGCGACTGGCGTGGTTGAGCACAACCGTTGGTGTGGTTGAGCACCACCTGAAAAGCTCCTTCCACCATGTGACGGACACATGGTGGAAGGAGTACCGGTAATGGTACGGAAGATCAAAGCGAAGCTGGTGTTGCAGCTGCGTAATCAAAGCCTGTCGCGAAGAGCAATTGAGTCCGCTCATGGAATATCCCGGCACAGCATTCAGGCGGTCCTTGACGCGGCGGAGCTGGCAAATCTCGGTTGACTTCCTGCGTCAGTTGTGGCCGAGCTCGCGGGGAAAAGGTCACCACACGCCTGGAAGGCTCTGCGGCGGTCCGCCATGCCAACTAGGGTAGGGCCTTTGCCCTGGGGATTCGGGTTAGTTGGTGGTTGCCGCGTAGAGGTTCAGGCTGGCAGAGAATATGATCCATGAAATGTAAGGGAGCAACAGGAGCCCGGCTGCCCGGCTGATGGGGCCGAAGCAGAGAACTGTGACGCCAACTCCGAGGGCCAGGGCTGTGATGATGACGAATGCCAGCCATAGTGCAGCGGTTCCGAGCATGGGGTACATGCCGAAGAACGTTGGTGTCCAGGCCAGATTCAGGGCCAGCTGGACGCCGTAGGCCATCATCGCTCGCCCGCGGCGGACGGACCACTGGCGCCATACGAGCCAGGCGGCTACGGCCATTGCTGTGTACAGCACCGTCCAGGTCATCCCGAAGACCCAGTGCGGCGGTGTCCAGGGTGCCTTGTTGGCTGTGGCGTACCAGCCGTGAGCGTTCGCGATGATGGCCAGCGAGCCGAGGAAAGACACCGTGTGGGACAGGGCCAGAAAGCCCAGCAAGGCCGCGATCTGATGGCCTAAGCCCGCCTTGGCTGGCATTTGCAGGGCAGGGATGGGTTGTTCAGGTTTCGCGGGCACCGCTATACCTTGGTCATTTCGGCGGCGGCCGTCAAACCGGACGTTGCGCCGGGACCCTGCTTTGCCCGCGAATCCTTGCAGGCGGGTCACGAAAGCCATCCTACGGCGCCATCGGCGGCGTCATCGTCTCGCTGCTCTGGCTCTGGATTTTGAACATGTCCCTGCTGTTCGGTGCCGAATTCGACGCCGAGATGGAACGCGGCCGCCAGCTGCAGGCCGGCATCGAGGCGGAGGAAACCCTCCAGCTCCCGCCCCGCGACACCAAACAAAGAGAGAAGCTGCATGCCCGTGAAGAGGAAGACATCCAGCAGGGGCGGGAACTCCGCGAACAACACAGCGACGCCGACGCCGAACAGCCCAAGCGGCGGGACGGGAACACTCCACTCCGCGGCGCAAGCAGATGGATGACACCTGATCCCGAACGGCCCTCCTGGATTCCTGTCTTCACGGTACGACCAGGAATTGCCGGCCGACACATCACTCAGGAGGACTCTATGAAAAAACTACTGGTTGCCTTGTTCTCGGTTATCGTCAGCCGTGTGCTGAAGGCCTGGCAAGTCAAGAGGCAAGGCGCCGTCGCTGGCGTTATGAAACGGCTCCGATGATACCTCGTGCTTGACGCGGCCGGGCTGATTTTCGCCGTTCTCGGCGTCACGGCCCTTGCCGCGGCCCTGCTGCCGCGGTTACTGGGGAAGGTTCCCATTTGCATGCCGATGGTTTTCCTCGCCTCCGGCTTTAGTGCTTTTTTGTTTACTGGGCGATCTTCCGGATCCGGACCAGATGGCCCAGGGAAGCGTGGTGCTGCACCTGACCGAGGTGTGCGTGAACATCTCTCTCATGGGTTCCGGCTTGGCGCTCAACAGCCCGGTGGGTTGGCGGCGCTGGGCCTCTACGTGGCGGTTGCTGGGCATTACCACGCCGCTGTCCATGCTGGCCGTCGGCTTCCTGGGCTGGGCGGTGCTGGGGCTGGGGTGGCCGCGTCCGTCCTGCTGGCCGCCGCCCTCGCGCGCACGGACCCGGTGTTGGCTACGGAAGTGCAGGTGGGCGAACCGGCCGACGGCGAAGATGTCACCGAGGACGACGAGACCCGGTTCTCGCTGACCTCAGAAGCAGGGCTGAATGGTGGGCTGGCCTTCCCCCTTTGTTTACCCCGCCATCGCCATCAGCACGGCCGGGCTCGCCCCCGCGGCCTGGCTCAGCGAGTGGATTCTGCTGGACCTCCTCTGGCGCATCGCAGCCGGGGTATTCATCGGACTGGCCGTGGGCTGGGCGCTGGGGAAGCTGTTCTTCTCGGTCAAGTCCGAACGGCTGCGCCTGTCTGGGCACGCGGAAGGATTTGTGGCCCTGGCCGCCACCTTCCTGGCGTACGGTATCGCCGAGGTCATCGAGGGTTACGGTTTCATCGCCGTCTTCGTTTGCGCCTGCACCGTGCGGGCCGCGGAACGAACCCACGGTTACCACCGTATCCTGCACAACTTTGTGGAGCAGATCGAACGCCTGCTGACCGTCGCCATCCTGGTGTTGCTCGGAGGCGCGATCGCTCGAGGCCTGTTCGACACTGTCGGCTGGCCAGAAGCAGTGCTGACGCTGGCCTTCCTGCTGGTGATTCGGTCCCTGAGTGGATGGCTGGGCATGCTGGGAGGGAAGACGGGCGGGCATGAACGGACCGTGATCGCCGTCTTCGGCGTCCGGGGCATCGGCACGCTGTACTACGTTGCCCTACGCGCTGCAGGAAGGAAGTTTCGCTGTGGAAGACGAGCGGATCTGGGCCATGGCCGGGCTGGTCGTGACTTCCACGGGGTCAGCGCCACCCCCGTAATGCGTTACCTGGACAAGGAACGGCGTGCCGTCGCCGCGAAGGTCACCGGTGACCCGAAGAACGCCCTCACGACCCCGGTCTAACGCCTCAGGGGCATGCGGCTTTTAGGTGTGACCGGTGGCTGTCGTGCCGAACATGAGGGTACGGCGGTTGACGTCGTAGAACACTGTCTCCGCGGTGGAGAGCAGGTCCTGGAGGTCACCACGGCCAACTGCCGCACGGCATCACGGTCACCCAACACAGACCCGCTCTCGCGGCTCGTGCCCCGAAAGGACCGTTGCTGACCTGCATCCCGGGGAAGCCTCCCAGTTTTGTGTACTTCGGCGCTTGCTGGCGGCATTCTGTTACCGCTTGGGTGGTGCGAAGGCAGGTGCGGCACCGAATGACTGGGTTGTTTCTCATGGCTGGTCAGGTCTCCTGAATGATCGCGCGATTGCCTGGATGGGGTACGCCGTCAGCCGGGTAATCCCGGCAAGAACCAGAAGAACCCCCACCGCGGTTAGTTGCCCGATAAACATCAGCAGCGCCACGACCAACGTTCCGCCAAAGGTCAGGGCATAGTTCAACGTGTCCGTATTAAATGGCATTAGTGGTTACCAGGTCAGTGGCGGGGGAGCGTGGTGGCAGGTGCCGGTACAGGGTGGTGCGTTTCAGCCCGGTCTTCGCGGTGATCTCCTTCATGGAGAAGCCTTTGTCCCGCAGCAGGGCCGCGTGTTCGAGCTTGTCGGCATCGATCACGGAAGGCCGTCCCGTACGCCGCCCGTTGGCAGATGCCACCGCCCGCGCATGCGAGGCCCGTTCGGCCGCGTAGGTCCGTTCCATCTCTCCGAAGAGTGCCAGCATGACAACGGCCAGCTGCGCCATGGGGCTGTCCGGGTTGGAAGTGTCGATCGGCAGGGGATCAGCCAGGGTGCGGACACCGACGCCGCGTTTCTTCAGGTCGTGGACCAGGTTTAAGGTGTCCCGCACTGTCCGCCCCAGCCGGTCCAGCGTGTGAACCACAAGCACGTCGCCGGCTCTGGCGTGACGTAACGCGTCCTGAAGTCCCACGCGATCCGTGGTGGCGCCGGACTTCTTATCCGAGAAGATCGGCTCAATGCCGGCGGCCGTCAAGGCATCCAACTGCCGGGTGAGGTCCTGCTTCACCGTTGATACCCGCGCATAACCAATCTCCATGCCTAAACCGTACCGAAAGTTATCCCTGTGACAGGGGATTGTGGCGGTGGTTTTGGAACAACATACGGGACAGTCGGATTACGCGGCGTTTCGCCGATTCGTGTGTCATTTTCCGAAGTGGTCTGCACGGAATTTCTGAAGTCCCCTGCACTCGTCCCCAGTTGGGGTTCCCGTGGGTGCAATCCGGAGGCTGAGCGACAACTATTCCGATTGGGGCAAATGTCGAGGATCCACGTGCGCCCCCGACAGATACAGTTCCCGCCCCGCGCGGCCGCAGATTTTGCTGTCCGTTGTAAGGCCCGACCTACTGGAAGGGTGTCCAGAGGATCACGGGACCTGGGGATGCAAGGTGCTGGTGCGTCGTAGTGCGATGAGTGGAACGGAAAGTTCCGAGCTGCTCTAGGTCGTCTTGAATGATTTGTAGTAGCCGACGAGTCCTCGGCTGATTCTCAGCGAAGTCACTGTCCGTGGACTGGAGATGGGTGCCTGTGATTTAGCCGCAGTACGCGCCGGTGGAGGCGCTGTGCACCAGCTTGGCGTACTTGGCGAGCACACCCTTGGTGAACTTGGCAGGGAGGGGCTCCCAGCCAACCTTCCTGGCATCGAGCTCGGCCTGGTCAACCAGCAGGTCGAAGCTGCGGGCGGCGATGTCCACACGGATGCGGTCGCCGTCCTTGACGAAGGCGATGGGTCCGCCCTCCACAGCTTCCGGTGCGACGTGGCCGATGCAGAGGCCGGTGGTGCCGCCTGAGAAGCGGCCATCGGTGAGGAGCAGGACGTCCTTGCCCAGGCCGGCGCCCTTGATGGCGCCGGTGATGGCAAGCATTTCGCGCATGCCGGGGCCGCCCTTGGGGCCTTCGTAGCGGATCACCACCACGTCCCCGGCCTTGATCAGGCCCTTGTCCAGCGCGTCCAGTGCACCCTGTTCGCGTTCGAACACGCGGGCGGTGCCTTCAAAGACGACGGCGTCGAAGCCGGCGCTCTTCACGACGGCGCCTTCCGGCGCCATGCTTCCGTGCAGGATGGTGATGCCGCCGGTCTTGTGGATCGGATTGTCCAGCGCGCGCAGGATCTTGCCGTCCAGGTCCGGCGGGTTGATCGCCGCCAGGTTTTCGGCGACGGTCTTGCCGGTGACGGTGATGCAGTCACCGTGCAGCAGGCCGGCGTCGAGCAGTGCCTTCATGATGACCGGCACGCCGCCGATCCTGTCGACGTCGGTCATGACGTAGCGGCCGAACGGCTTCAGGTCCCCCAGGTGCGGGATCCTGTCGCCGATCCGGTTGAAGTCCTCCAGGGTCAGCTCAACCTCAGCCTCGCGGGCGATGGCCAGCAGGTGCAGCACAGCGTTGGTGGAGCCGCCAAAGGCCATAGTGACGGCAATGGCGTTTTCAAACGCCTTTTTGGTCATGATGTCGCGGGCGGTGATGCCGAGGCGCAGCAGGTTGACCACCGCTTCACCGGACTTGCGCGCAAACTGATCTCGACGGCGGTCTGCCGAGGGCGGAGCGGCCGAGCCGGGCAGGGACATGCCCAGGGCCTCGCCGACGCAGGCCATGGTGTTGGCGGTGTACATGCCGCCGCACGCGCCTTCGCCGGGGCAGATGGCGCGCTCGATGCGGTCAAGGTCGCCGAGGCTCATCTTGCCGGCGGCGCAGGCGCCGACGGCCTCGAAGGCGTCGATGAGGGTGACTTCCTTTTCTGAGCCGTCCTCCAGCTTGACCCAGCCCGGCATGATGGAGCCGGCATAGACGAACACGCTGGCCAGGTCCAGGCGGGCGGCTGCCATGAGCATGCCCGGCAGGGACTTATCACAGCCGGCGAGGAGGACCGAGCCGTCGATCCGCTCGGCCTGCATCACGGTTTCCACGGAGTCGGCAATGACTTCGCGGGAGACCAGGGAGAAGTGCATGCCTTCATGGCCCATCGAGATGCCGTCCGAGACGGAGATGGTGCCGAACTGCATGGGGAACCCCCCGCTGGCGTGGACGCCTTCCTTGGCGCTCTGGGCGAGACGGTTCAGGGACAGGTTGCAGGGAGTGATTTCGTTCCAGGAGCTTGCCACGCCGATCTGGGGTTTGGCGAAGTCATCGTCCCCCATACCCACAGCGCGGAGCATGCCACGCGCGGGGGCCGCATGAATGCCGTCGGTAACCACCCGGCTGCGGGGCTTGAGGTCCACTAATTGTGATGGTTGCATATCTTTCCTCCGGTGTTGATTTGAAGCTACGTATCGCCCTGAACGCTTTGGGCAATGGGACGCGTCGAGGTTTGGGCAGGGTCAAGGGTTGCAATATTCGCAAAAACGCGGGTCAGCGCGTGGTGGGTCGGTTACGTCGCGGGTGGAGCGGTGCCCGCAGGTGAGGCATCCATGAACCTCGGCGCGGGTCTCGCTCGTTGGCTCGCCGCAGCCCGCGCACGGGAGCCCTGCCACTCGCTCCACTTTCCAGAATCCCGGGGCGCCGCAGGACGGACATCTGGAGCGAAGTTTCTGTGCAAGGTCTTCGGCCGCGAAACGGATGGTTTCCATGCGCGTCGGATTGGCATTGGCACGCATGTCTGTCTCGAGAAGAACCTTGCCCGCGGCCGATCGGGCCAGCGCCGTCGAAAAGGCGAGCTCCAGCTCGGGCCAGGCGGCGATTCCCTTACGGATGTGGGGGTCGTGCCCGCCGTCCGGGCGAACGACCAGATGGTGTTCGGGGAACTTCGATTCACGGGCGAACGTTTGGGCCTCCGCCCAGTCCGCCGTCAGCAGGTGGGAGAAGTTCGTCTTGCCTTCGGCTATTCCAACGACCTCCAGCTCGCGCTCACCGTCGATCCAGATCATGAGTTCGATGTTCCAGGGGAACATCCCCGTGTATGGATCCGGGCCAAACGAGCCCTCGTTGGCGATACCCAGCGGCAATCCCGACACTTCCATGCCCACCTGCGCCTTCCTGCGCGCAACCTCGAGCTGTGTGCCGGCGCGGGGAATGTCACGGGTGAAAGTACCGAGCAGGTCTGTGTCGTAGCCCGTGACGTGTTCGAGCCGGCAGCCGAGCGCACGCTCGAGCACCGGGGCGATCACCCGCTCCTTGCCATGCTGGGTAAGCAGAGAAATCCGTTCACCGGAATAGACGGAAATCAGGGTTGAATTGCCGGAATCAAAACTGGTCATAACTGACCTTTCACTCTGAGCGCGAACTGCTGGAACTGTCGCAGCACACCCGAAAGGTACGCATGATTAGTTAGAAAAGAACCGACGGCCGCCTCTCAGTCGCAGATGCTACGTCATACAATACATGAAGTTTTGATCGTGAATCAAATAGCGTGTATTAATGGGATTCTGGATGCTGGTGCCCTCGGATGGATTGCAGTCCCGGAACTTGGGGGTGCGGGCCATTGCCCTGCACCCCGACTTCGTAAAAGCTGGAAACGAACAAGAGAGCAACCACGTGATCGATCCCATTATCCTTTTCTTTCTGCTCGGTGCCACCGCCGGTCTGCTGCGTTCGGAGTTGCGTCTACCGGCTGCGATCTACGAGTTCGTCAGCATCGTGCTGTTGCTGGCCATAGGACTCAAGGGCGGTATCGAACTGGCCAGGCAACCTTTCGGCAGCCTGCTGCCGCAAATGCTGGCCGTGGTGGCGTTGGGCTTTTTCCTTTCACTGGCGGCCTTCCCCGTGCTGCGTTACCTGGGCCGTTTCAAGCGAGCGGATGCGGCTTCCATCGCCGCCCACTACGGCTCCGTAAGCGTAGGCACCTATGCCGTTGCCGTCGCGTATCTTGGCAGCCGCCAGATCGCGTTCGAAGAGCACATGCCCCTGCTTCTGGTGTTGCTGGAAGTGCCGGCCATTATTGTGGGAATTGTCCTGGCCCGTGGTCTGTCCCGGGAGACCCGTTGGAGGTCGGTCGCCCACGAGGTTTTCCTCGGGAAAAGCATTGTGCTGCTCCTGGGCGGGCTGCTCATCGGCTGGGCGGCGGGGCCGGACGGGCTGTCGTCGATCGAGCCGTTGTTCTTCGATCTGTTCAAGGGAATCCTGGCTCTTTTTCTACTGGAGATGGGGCTGATTACGGCGACACAGGTAGGAAGCCTGCGCCGGTACGGACCCTTCCTGATGGCCTTTGGAATTGGCATGCCGCTCTTTTCGGCCCTGGTGGGGACCGGACTGGGCTGGGTGCTGGGCCTCTCCCTCGGCGGTACAGCCGTTCTCGCGACGCTGGCGGCGAGTGCTTCATACATCGCGGTCCCGGCGGCCATGCGCATTTCCGTACCCGAGGCCAACCCCACCCTGTCACTGGCCGCCTCGCTCGGGATCACATTCCCGTTCAATGTCCTGCTGGGCATCCCGATTTACCACGCCCTCGCGGTGTGGGCACATACTTTCGCGAAAGGATGAGACTGATGCAAAGCCATACACGCAAGCTGTTGACCGTCGTCACCGAAGCCGTACTTGAGGGCACTCTCGTTCGGGACATCGACCGGCTCAATGCCCACGGATACACCATCACCGACGCGCGCGGCAAAGGCCACCGCGGCGTCCGCAGTGCCGGCTGGGAAGCGAACAGCAACATCCGCATCGAGGTGGTGTGCGACGAAGAGACGGCAGACGCGATTGGCGCCTACCTCCAGGAGCACTACTACAAGGACTACGCCATGATCCTATTCGTGAGTGACGTAGACGTTTTGCGACCGGAGAAATTCTAGGCCCGCCCAGATCGGGCCGCCAGCACCGGGCAAAGGAGCCAACGGTGGCCGGAGTGCTGTGGATTCAGCTCCGAGGGCGCACGACCAGGACCGGGCAGTCCGCATGCCGGACGCACTGGTCGCTTACGGAGCCGAGCAGCATCCCGACGAGCCCGCCATGACCGCGCAATCCGACAACCAGCATGCGGGCGTCCCGTGAGATGTCAATGAGGCTCTTGGCGGCGCCGGCGTGAACGGCCCTGTAGCTGACGGAGAGCGTGGAGTATCTGTCGACCCTCGTGTGCACATCCCGCACGAGCTCGCCGGGCGGGCGAGGGGCAGCAGCGAGAGACCAGGCCCGCACGATGACGACGGGGACCTGCAGCTGGTCCGCGAGTCCAAGTGCCGTGTCCAGGGCGTAGTCGGCGCAGGCGGATCCATCATGCCCGACCACGATGCTGTTGCTCGGTGCCGGTTTCAGTCCGTCACCCAGGCTTTCCTGACTCACTGATGGTTCTCCCTGCTGCTGGAGGCCAAAACTGCACCGGTTGCCGGCCGGCGGATGGCACCGCGGCCGCGGGCCAGGCGCTCTAATGCTGAGGCAATACGGCGGGTCCGCCCGGACTCAGAGCCGCCGCACCGGTAGGTCATCAAGACAGATTCAAATGTGACCCCGGCGGGATCCAGCACCTGATGCCCGAGACGCTGCAGCCAGAGCATCTCCTGCTTCCTGCGCGCGGTGACGAACCGGACCAGGGCGGCGTCCGTCGTGAAGCCCAAACGGGGCCGGGCGAGGGCGATCAGCAGGCGGGCACCGGCACCGCGCGCCTGCGTGGCCGCCGCGGCCAAGACGTCCGCAGCGCCTGACTCAGCGACGATGACGATGAGATACACCGGCCCCGCGGAATCCGCGATGGTGGCGGGAACACCGCCAGGAAGCTGCGGTCTGAAACGTGCCTCTCGATTGATCAAGAGCGAGCTCCTTCCAAACCGCCGCCGCAAAGCCTCGCCGAGGACACTGCAGCCGGCCACCCCACCACCCCGTGCGGTTGCGTATGATCCAACCAATGAACTTAGATTGGCGAATCTTAGTTCAGGTGTCTAGGGTGCGGGAGGTGGGTTCAGGGACGAGGACCGCGAGGAGTTCGTCCAGTTCGTGGCCGGCATCGACGGGATGGCGGAAGGGGCGGCCGGTGGCGACGGTGTAGCTGTTGCGGCGTCCGTTACGGGCTCTGGTGATATATCCGGCCTCCACAAGGTCAGCTGTGATCTTTTGCGCAGCGCGCTCCGTGACTCCCACCCGGGTGGCGACGTCGCGCATGCGGATCTGCGGATCGCGGGCGATGGTGAGCAGGACGTGGGCGTGGTTGGTGAGGAACGTCCACTGCGTCTCGGCGGCGGCCACGGCGGATGTCCCTGAGTCAAAATCCTTGGTTGCCATTTCAAGGACAATAGTCGATTGGACCCGCAGGCGCCCGGTCGGCGGCCGGGAGCGCGAGGAAAGCAATCAGTCTCTATCAGTTAATGGACAAGAAAGGCTACAAATGCTCGAAGTCAGTGCACTCCGCTGGATGCTCACCATCGGACTTATTCTCGGGCTGCTCGCCCTGGATCTTGGACTGGCCGCTGCCCGGCCCCACGTTGTCAAGTTCCGCGAGGCCGCAATCTCATCGATTCTGTACATTGCCGTGGCCATTGTCTTCGGACTGGTCTTCGCGATGCAGGTGGGCTGGGACTACGGCGCGGAATACTTCGCCGGCTACATCGTAGAAAAAAGCCTCTCCATCGATAACCTCTTCGTCTTCGTGATCATCATGTCGACCTTCGCCGTTCCTGAGAAGTACCAGCAGAAGGTCCTGATCTTCGGAATCGCGCTGGCTCTGGTCATGCGGGCGATCTTCATCGCCCTGGGTGCAGCCCTGCTCCAGCTGTTTTCCTTCATGTTCTTAATCTTTGGCCTGATCCTGATTGTGACCGCTGTGCAGCTTTACCGGCACCGCAACGCCGACCCGGACGTGCAGGACAACGTGCTGGTCCGGGTGGCCCGCCGGACATTGACCGTCACCAAGGACTACGAGGGCGGCCGGATGTTCACCCGCATCGCCGGCCGCCGCGCGGTAACGCCGCTGTTCATAGTGCTGCTGGCAATCGGGAGCACCGACCTATTATTCGCCCTCGACTCCATCCCGGCCATTTTCGGCATCACCGCCGAGCCGTACATCGTCTTCACCGCCAATGCCTTCGCCCTGCTCGGTTTGCGGGCCTTGTACTTCCTTGTGAAGGGCCTTCTGGATCGGCTGGTCTGCCTCTCCACTGGACTGGCGCTCATCCTGGCCTTCATCGGCGTGAAACTGGTCCTGCACTGGGGCCACGGCCTCGATGGCCGGGTACCCGAAATCAGCACCAACACCAGCCTCATCGTCATCGCAGTAATTCTGACAGTGACCACAACGGCCAGCCTGATCAAGGTCCGCAGGGACCCCACCGCACGCGCTCACGCGGGTTCTCTCACAGCGGAGAAACCATCCAATCCAGGGCCGACCGGCTGACCGGCATATGAACTCGTTGGCCGTCGGCGGAAGAGTTTAGCGACGGCTGGCACTACGTGCCCTGTTCGAAGCAGCAGATTGACGGGCCGACGGGCTGACGGGCTGAGTGGATCCAAACCGCTGGTCCACCGGCTGCCTTAGCCGCCTCTGGCCCCGCTCAGCTCAGTGCCGGTCGTGGCACTATCACTCGCCACCGGGCAGCGTACTGTGCACCCACGTGACGGGCGCGGTCATCCTCCGGCGGACCGGCTCGAAGGTCTCCGCTCCGGAATCAGTTCAGTATGCCTAGCTTTTTGAGAGGACCTTTACCCCGTCGGGGCGCAGTTCCCCGCTGGGCGACACGTGCCGGTACAGGGTCTGCCGTGTGATGCCGAGTTCGGTGCAGAGGTCGCTGACTTTGGTGCCAGGTTGCCCCATGGAAGCCATAGCCAGGCGGAGCTTCGCCGGGGTCATCTTGTAGGGACGCCCGCCGTTCCGACCCCTGGCGCGGGCGGAGGCCAGTCCGGCGAGGGTGCGTTCTGAGATCAGCTCGCGTTCGAACTCGGCGAGGGCGGCGAAGATCCCGAAGACGAGTTTGCCGGAGGCGGTGGTGGTGTCGATGGCGGCGCCCTGGCCGGTGAGGACCTTAAGGCCGATGCCGCGTTCGGTCAGCTCGTGGACGATGTTAACCAGGTGCCGCAGGTCCCGGCCCAGCCGATCCAGCTTCCACACGACCAGGGTGTCGCCGTGGCGGAGCGCTTTGAGGCAAGCGGCCAGCTCTGGCCGGTCCTCCTTCTTCCCGGACGCCTTGTCCGAGTAAAGGGACTCCGTGCCGATGCCGGCGGCAACTAGGGCGTCGCGCTGCAGGTCCGTGGTCTGAGACCCGTCCGCCTTCGAGACGCGCATATAACCGACAAGCAATGGTTTCTCCTGTGTCATTTATACGTTCGTTAAGGTGACACCGCGAGTGTCAGTTTCAGAAGTCGCCTGCACGGAATGTCGGAAGTCGTCTGCACCACTTCTGGTTTTCGGCTCCGTGCGGGGACCTGAGCTGGTCGTGCAGCGGCTGGCACTGGCCCTACCCGGTCCGCTGTCCCTGGCGTTTTGCTGTACCGATCAGGGTCGGGCTCTCTTCGGGGCAGCACTGACCCGATGCGGGTCAGTCGTGGGCGGGTTCGCCGGTGACTCTGTGGTCGGCGTGGTTCAGGCCTTCCATGACCAGACGGGTCAGGTGCCCATCTGCAAGGCTGTAGACGACTCGGCGGCTTTGTTTCTGGGTGGTGACGAGGCCGCTGAAGCGCAGCTTCGCCAGGTGCTGGCTGACCGAGGTGCGCGATGCTCCGGTCTGCTCCACCAGGGTGCCGACGTCCGAGGGTTCCCGGGCAAGGAGCCAGAGCAGGTGAAGCCGGGTGGGGTCCGAGAGCATCCGGAACGTGGCTGTGGCCGCGTCCAACCGGCGGGAATCCGGTGCGTCGGGGTGATGGAGGCTGGCGGTCGGAACGGATTGTGCGTTTTCCACCGGCTCAACCTTCCACGGTCTCCGGCACGGGACCGGTCCTGGATACCGCGGGCCAGAAGCGGAACGCCGCAAGTGTACTGATTGTAGCCACGACGGCCAGTACGGCGGCTGCCACCGGTTGGCCTGCTGCGGCGCCGATCCAGCCGGCGACAGGATAAGTGACGATGAAGCAGGCATGGGAGAGGGAGAACTGGGCGGTGAAGATGTAGGACCGGGTGCTGTCGGTCGCCGCCCGGCGCAGCAGGCGGGAGGAGGGGGTGTTGATCATCGAGGTCCCGGCGCCGAGTACCACCCACAGGCCCAGCAGCAGGAGCCAGGTCCCCGGCACGGCGAGCAGGGCGAACGCCCCGGCCAGGCCGGCGGAAAGCAACACGGCGCCGGCCCGCATGAGGACCCGGTCCGGCACCCGGTCCAGGGCCCTGGGTGCGGTCAGCGCGACGAGCATCGACCCTGCACCGAAGCAGGCTAGGGCGACCGCGACGTCGGCATTGGAGCCACGGAACATGTCCCGTGCGTAGACGACAGTGTTCACCAGCACCAGGGCGGTCGCGGCCGCGACGGCAAGATTTAGGGCCATCAGGGCCCGCAGTTCAGGGTTGCGGGCAAAGATCCGTGTGCCCAGGGTGGTCCGGTGCCACAATGTCCCTTCCTGCCGCACCTGCGGCGCCGCAGGAAGGCGGGTGGTCACCACCAGGGCCGCGGAGAGCAGGAACCCGGCAACGGTCCCGAGGAACAGATCATGGAAGGACAGCACCGTTAGAAGTGTTGCGGCTAGCGCGGGGCTGACCAGCGATTCTAGGTCGTAGGCCAGACGCGAGAGGGAAAGGGCCCGGGTGTACTGGCGTTCATCAGGGAGGATGACCGGGATCAGGGACTGGAACGCCGGGGTGAACGTGGCCGAGGCGCTCTGCAGCAAGAAGACCAGGACATAGATCTGCCACGCCTGGTCCACCATCGGCAGCATCAGCGCGATACCGGCGCGGATCAGGTCCGCCCCGACCAGCACCGCCTTTTTCGGCAGCCGCTCCACCAGTGCCGCCATCAGCGGGGCAACAAACACATAGGCGAGCATCTTGATCGTCAGCGCCGTGCCCAGAACGGCGCCGGCCTGACCGCCGGCCAGATCAAAGGCCAGCAGGCCCAGCGCCACCGTCAACAGGCCGGTGCCCAGGAGCGCCACAACCTGGGCCGAAAACAGCTTCCGGTAGGCCGGAACGGCCAGAACTTCAATCAAAGCGACTCCTCGAAACCATCACGGATATATCAATAAGTGCTTACTTGCGCACTTATTAGACTAGTGGATGTCGCTCCTCTTCGGAAACGGCTCCCGATCTTCACTCCGCGCGCTCGGGTCCCGAGGGCCGCTGGATGCCGGGAGCACCAGAGTCTCAGTAGGCTTCGAATCGAAGTCAAAAAAGCCTCACCCATGGTTAGCGCGGCTGAGGTCCTAGTTGCCCTCAGCGCATTCAAAGACTTCATGGAATCCCCGCCGGCTAGCCCGTAGATCTGTCACTGCCTTTCGTCCGGCATGACGTTGGCCGCCTTGCCTCCCGCGGTTCGCCCCTGCATCTCCCGCCCGCGAATCGCCGCGGCGCTCCCCGTGCAGCTCACAACGGTCAGCTGCACAGCCGTCCATCTGACTTACTGCATCGGAGGACCGTGTCTCGGGCCAACTGACAGTTCTTTGGACCGTGGCCAGCGCGGCCACGAGGGTCCGTCACTGTTAGCGGGCCCGCCGGGGCTTCCCCTGCCGTTCGTTGAGACCGCCCTGGTAGTAAATTGGACAAGCTCCACCAATTCAGGTGACCGCGCATGGGGGCACTATTCGTCCCCCTCGTCGGCACCTGCCATCTCAGATCCAAACATCATCGCGCTCCAGCCGAAAGCGGACGAGGCCCCCATGACATCCCCTTGGCACACGATCTCTTCCGCCCAGGTCACGGAGGCCCTCGGCGTGGATCCCGGCGAGGGCCTGCCCGGTGGGCTGGTGGCTGAACGGATCAGCAAGTACGGCCCCAACGTGCTGTCGGAGCCGGCCCGCACACCGGTGTGGACGAAGATGCTCCGGTTGCTCTCGGACAAGATGACCATCGTGCTGGTTCTCGCGGCGGTCGTCTCGGCCCTCGTTTCGCGCGAATGGGAGACGCCAGTCGTCATCCTGATCGTGGTGGTATTCAACGCCGTCCTGAACTACGTTCAGGAGGCTCGTGCGGAGAATTCCCTGGCCTCCCTGCGGAAGATGTCGGTGGACACCTCCCGGGTACGACGGGACGGACGCGTCCAGGAGGTTGACCGGGCGGAGCTGGTGCCCGGGGATGTTGTCCTCCTGGAGGCCGGGGACTCGGTGCCAGCGGACGGGCGGGTGATCGAAGCCTCCCAGTTGCAGCTCGCTGAGGCGGCCCTGACAGGTGAGTCCCAGCCTGTGGACAAAGACCCTGAGTTGGTCACCGATCCGGCTGCGGCCTTGGGGGACCGTACTGGCATGGTGTTCATGAACACAGAAGTCACGCGGGGCCGCGGCACAGTGATCGTCACGGACACGGGCACGGGGACGCAGATGGGTGCGATTGCCGAACAGCTGGCCGGCGCCGGTGAATCCAGGACCCCGCTGCAGCGCCGTGTCGACCGGCTCGCACGGCTGCTGACCATCGTCGCGTTAGTGGTCGTGGCCATCGTCTTCGTTCTCGGGTTGCTGCGCGGGGAAACCCTCCACGATCTGCTGCTGACCGCTGTGTCCCTGGCTGTGGCCACGATCCCCGAAGGACTAACCGCCGTCGTGGCCTTCACTCTGGCCATGGGCGCCAACCGGCTGGCCGCCCGGGGCGCGATCATCAAACAGCTCTCCGCCGTGGAGACTCTCGGCTCCACCACCCACATCGTTTCTGACAAGACCGGCACCCTGACCCTGAACGAAATGACAGCAGGACGTCTGCTCGTCGACGGCCGCGCCTTCAGGGTGACCGGCCAGGGCTACTCGACGGATGGACGCGTCCTCAGCCCCGACGACACCGCACCGGGCTCCTTCCCGGACGCCTACCTGGCCATGGCACTGTGCAACGACGCCACCGTGCGCGACGGGCAGCTGGTCGGGGACCCCACCGATGGGGCCTTGGTAGTTTTGGCTGAGAAGGGCGGGCTCGACGTCGACGGGGCCCGCAAGGCCCATCCGCGCTTGCAGGAAGTGCCCTTCGACTCCGACTACAAATTCCAGGCCACCTTCCACGAGCAAACATTCCGCATCGGTGACACCACCGAGGCGGACTACCGGATCTTCGTCAAGGGCGCCCCCGGTGTCCTGATGGAGCGTGCCGCTTCGGTGCTCGGCGCGGACGGACCCCGTCCGCTCACCGACGGGGACCGTCACCACATCCGCACCTCCGTGGACGAGCTGGCCGATGAGGGTCTACGGACCCTGATGATCGCAGGACGCACTCTGGACGACGGCGTCCCCGGCGCCAGCCCCCTGCCGCTCGACGGGGAGACACTGCGGGAACTGGCTACCGGCCTGATCATCTACTGCGTGGTGGGAATCACCGACCCGCCTCGTCAAGAGGCTGCCGAAGCCATCAAGGTCGCCCAACGGGCGGGTATCGCGGTACACATGATCACCGGCGACCACCTGCGTACCGCCTCCGCCATCGCCGCCTCCCTATCCATCCAGGGGCAGGTAGCATCAGGCGCCGAACTCGACGAGCTCGACGACGCTGCACTGCGCGAGAGTGCCTCCGGTTACGGGGTGCTCGCCCGCGTCGCCCCCGAACACAAAATCCGCTTTGTCAGGGCACTGCAGAGCCGCGGCGAGGTTGTGGCGATGACCGGCGACGGCGTGAATGACGCACCTGCCCTCAAGCAGGCAGACATCGGGGTGGCCATGGGCATCACCGGCACCGACGTGTCCAAGGGCGCTGCCCGGATGATCCTCACCGACGACAACTTCTCCACCATCGTCGCGGCCGTGCGGGAGGGCCGCGGCATCTACGACAACATCCTCAAATTCGTCCGATTCCAGCTCTCCACCTCGTGGGGCTTCGTCATGTTGTTCTTAATCTGCGGTGTGCTGGGCATAGCGGGCGGCGCTCCGTTCACCGCCCTGCAGATCCTCTGGGTGAACATCATCATGGACGGCCCCCCAGCCCTGGCGCTAGGTGTTGAGCCCACCGAGCCAGATGTGATGCTCCGCCCGCCCCGGCCGGCCCGCGAACCCCTACTGACCCGTTCCCGCATGGGACGGGTCCTGCTCGCCGCCGCAGTCATGACCGCCGGTACTCTGGCCCTGCTGCTGCTCGCGCCCACATGGTTCCCTGACATTGACCCTGCGGGCACCACCACCCTGGCGTTCACCGCCTTCGTGTTCTTCCAGGTTTTCAATCTCATCAACGTCCGCTCAGAGGCCCGCTCTGTCTTCTCCGCGCGCACCCTCACCAACGGCGCCATCTGGACCGCACTGGCCGTCATCGTGGTTTTGCAGGTCGCCGTCGTCCACACACCTGCCCTGCAGAGCCTGTTCGACACCACCGACCTGACCGCCGCACAATGGCTCACCGCCGTGATGACCGGCTCGCTCATCCTCTGGGCCGAAGAGCTGCGCAAACTCACCACCCGGCGACGCCGCGCAACCGAATCTGCCCTATCGGTCCGCTAGATGGCACCCGCCGACGGGATGGATGTTCGCTCCCATCGGATCCCTCGGCAGTCGGACTGAAGCCACTCCCAGTTATCCAGGTCCCGCAAGCACTATTGACCTGGAGGTGAGTGCGTACCGCAGAATCCCGGTCCGGCGCTTCCATAGATGTTTACGCTGTGCTGGTTCCGAACAGCATTCCGAGCAGATAGGTCACGGCCGCTGCGCCGTAGCCGATGGCAAGCTGGCGCAGTGCCATCTTCAGCGGCGCTCCGCCCGAGAGCAGCGCGACGATAGCGCCCGTGGTCAGCAGGGCCAGGCCGACGATGATGCCGGCGACGATGAGCGCGGTGATGCCTTCGAGTCCGAAGAGGTACGGGAGTACGGGCAGGACGGCCACCCGAGGCGAAGAAAAGGAAGCTGGATGTGGCCGCGCCAAACCCGGTACCGACGGCTTCGTGCTTGTCGTGGTCCGGGGAAGTAACGACCGGCTTCTCGTGCGGGTTCTGCAGGGTCTTGACGGCTTTTGCTGTCGCTTCGTCTTCCGCCATGCCCCGGGCACGGTAGAGCAGGGCCAGTTCGTTGGCGTCGACGTTCAGGTGAGGAAGCCGCTCATGTGCGTCCTCGTTCGGTGTGGAAGCCTCCAGCAGTTCTCGCTGGGAGCGGACCGAGACGTACTCCCCGGCCCCCATGGACAGGGCGCCGGCGAGAAGACCGGCCACACCACTGAGCAGGACCACCCCGTTGGACGCGCCGCTGGCGCTGATGCCCATCACGAGGGAGAGGTTGCTGACGAGCCCGTCGTTGGCGCCAAATACGGCGGCACGGAAACTGCCGGAGAGCCTGTTTCTTCCGCGCGTGGCAAGTGCTCGGTCGATTTCCTCGTGGATCTGTTCATCGGCCGCCATGGTGTCGGTGGCGTGGACATCGTGTGTGTACGGTGAGCGTGCTTCGGCGCGCTGGGCCAAGGCCAGGACAAATACGGACCAGAAGTGGCGGGCCAGAAAGCCGACGAAACGGGTCCTGAGGCTTCCGCGGCGCGGCTTTCCGACGTTATCCCCAAGCATGTTGAGCCAGTGCTGTTCGTGCCGGGTTTCGGCTTCGGCCAGGGCCAGGAGTATCTCCCGTTCCTCCCCGCTCCGGCGTCCGGCAAGGTCCCGGTACACGCCGGCTTCGGCCCGCTCGTCGGCCAGGTACTGACGCCAGCGGCGAAGGTCCGCAGGGCTGGCGCCCCGGGAAGCGGGTGTGGTATCCGTTTTGGGCAGGTCGGTCATGATCATCCTCAAGGCAATACCCTTGACCGGACCCGTTGATTTTGAGGTACCCCGGTCAGAGTGGTGTCTGACCGAAGGTCTCGCTCGCTCGGCCGTTACGGGCCGGGTGGCGCACCGGGCAACTTGTAGGAGGATGCCAGTATGTCGATACGCCGCTGCGTCCGCGGCACGCGGACGGTAGGAACTACTCCCCTTCGATAAGACAAGTCTTCCATACTTTTCGCCCTAATGCATGCGTTTGCATGTTTTTTGGTTAGCCGAATCGTCGTCTTCCGGGAGGCCTCCCAGCGCCGTTTCGCTGTGCCTTGGGGTCCTTAAGGCAGGGCGCGACCCACGTGGTTGGCTACTGCTGTCACGGTTTACGCGTTCTCCCAAGTTTCTGGTCATCATTTCTTCCCGGCGGGTGACCGCCGAACTCCACACCCAGGTCCGGTAGGTCACCGGACCGTCCCGCCAGGTCACTTCGGCGGCTTTGGCCGTCCAGGCATATACCTCGCCGTTCACCAGCTCGGCGCAGTTCGGAAACCGGATCCACGCCTTCACGGGAATCCCGGGGAAGCCGTTTTAGGGACGGGAAGTGCTCGAAGTCGAGTTCTTCGACCGTCAGTCCTATCGGGCCGGCCCGCCTCGCGTACTGCCTTTGCAGTTCGTAGGCTTGTTCGGGTCCCATAACACAACCTTAGAACATATATACGCTTCACACGCAGAAGAAATAGCGGACCTCTCGGTCGCTGGTTTAAGTATGCGGGAGAGCTCCGACAAAGTCCGGGTTGTACGCCAGTGGGGACAGCTTTGAGCTGTGCGGAGGGCTCCACCTGCCCCCAATGGGCACAACCCGAACCGGTCACCGGCGGGGAGGGCGGCCTCTGGTTCTCCCGGCCTGCCAACCGGGAACGGCCTCATCCAGAAGCCTGATCCTGGCCGGGTCGAGATCGCCGCGGCGGCGTTTGTATCGCTGCTGGTGGATCCACACTCCGAGGGTGTGTTCGCGCTCTGAGTCATAGTCGTGGTGGCGTGGCCAGTCGTGGCCTTCGTGTCGGAACTCCATGAGCTGGGCGAGACGGTGGTGCCACCTGTCTTCGTCCGCAGCTGCCCTGTGGTTGTCGGCCCATGCCGGAACCCGTGCGAGTCCGTCGCGGTAGACCGGGTCAAGGGTGCCTTCGGCTGCTTCGCGCCGCCGCTCGGAGAGCCACCGGGCCATCGACCGTTCACCCCTGTTCTCCGAGTGGCCACGGGGGAGCCGGCCCTCGGCCGTAATCCGGGCGGTGACCTCCTCCATCCGGGCAAGGCTCCTGGGGGAGGGGCTGGTTCTGGCGCCGGCAGCGGCGTGGTGTGCGGCCTCAAGCTCCGGATCCCGGCGGCGGGCGATGACCAGGTGATAGCCGACGGTGGCGGGATGAACGCGCACGAGCTGCGCGATGCGTTTCCGGCTCAGTCCGAGCCGGTACATCAACACCCATTCCGCGTCAGGAGCGCGCCGCAACCGCCTGTCCATAATGGACCCCATCCTGCCACGGCGTCCGGGCAAACGTGGGGCCCCGGACGCGCGCTCGGGTCCGCCGGACCCGGTTACCGGGAGCGGCGGAAGCGACAAGCCGATGAGGCATTTCGGCCGGCGGTATTGCCATGGAGTAGTAGGAGTAGTAGTTGTGTTACTACTCCTACTACTACATTTAAGGTTGTGGCCTTGGCGTTGAGTGTGAAAGACCGTGTGTTTGCTGCTGCGGAGCAGATCAGCGCTGAGCGGCGGNGCGGGCAGCGGCGGGTGTGAGCAACGCCGATGCCACCCGTTACCTGAAGGAGTGGGTCGAGGAGAAGCAGGCCGCGGGCGGGCAGGTTGCCGCGACGCCGGCGGCGGTGCTGGAACAGGCCGCGCGCCTGGCCGGGGCCTGCTGGGCCGAAGCGTCCGCCCTGGCCAATGAGCGGCACGCCGCCGCGGAAGCGCTCTGGGCGCAGGAGAAGAAGGACCTGGGACTGGAGATCTCCGAACTCGTCGCTGATCTGGACAAAGTAGGCGCCGAGAAGGACGCGGCCGTCACCGAGCTCACTGCCCGGGTCACCGCGCTCGATACCCAGGCCGCGGCGCTGAAGGCGCAGCTGGAGCAGGCACGTACAGCCGAACAGCAGGCCAGCAACAGCGCAGCCGGCGCAGCTACCAGGCTGGCCGCGGCCGAGGCCAGAGCAGAGACGCTGCAAGAGGCGCACGACGCGCTCCTGCAGCGTATCGTGCCGGAAACCCCGGACAAGACCGCCCGGGCCAAGCGAACCAGTGGCGGCGGCCCCCAGCTCTGAACTGCGCGGGAGAGAGCCCTGC
>NZ_JBVAYX010000036.1:0-33355 GCF_055412825.1 Pseudarthrobacter linnaei | reverse complement strand
GGCCGGCCGCCGCCCGGCCCGCCGGGGCCCGCGCCCCCGGCCACAACGGCCGCCGGCGTCCGGCCCGGACGAGGGCGGTGTCCACGGCCGCCCTGCTCGGCGTCGTCCTGCTCTCCGCCGTCCAGATCAACGGCTACTTTGGCCTCAACCACACGGTGAGTGACCTGACGGGTACCGCCCTGGCCCGGATCCAGCCACTGGAAGACGGCCTGAAACGCGCCCCGGGGCCCTCCGCCGCCGTCCCATTGGCCGGGTGGAACCCTCCGGCTGACCTGCCCGTGGGCGGCGTGCTGCGGCGGTCCGGAATCCCCGGCACCGCCTCAGGCTTTGCAAGCCGTGAAGCCTACGTCTATCTGCCGCCGGCCTACCAGGCCTCGCCCCGTCCGGCTCTTCCCGTCCTGGTCCTCTTCGCCGGCCAGCCGGGGGCCCCGGCGGACTGGCTCACCGGCGGGGCACTGCGCAGCCGCATGGACCGGTACGCAGCCGCGCACCGGGGCGTGGCTCCGGTGGTCGTCGTCGTGGACCCGAACGGTTCCGCCGCGGCCAACACCCTTTGCATGGACAGCAGGATCGCCCGGGCCGACACGTTCCTCACCCAGGACGTGCCGGCATGGATCAACCGGACCCTGGACGTGGATCCGGACCCCCGGCGGTGGGCGGCCGGGGGATTCTCCTTCGGCGCGACCTGCGCCCTGCAGATGGTGACCCGCCATCCGGACATCTACAGCTCCGCACTGGCCTTTTCCAGCGAGCAGGAACCCGCCCTGGCCAAGGAGCGGGAGAAGACCGTTGCAGCCTCCTTCGGTGGCGACACCGAGGCCTTCGACCGCCAGACCCCGCTGCGGCTCATGCGGGAGCGCCGCTTTGACGGGCACGCCATCTACTTTGCCGCCGGCGAGCGGGACCCCGAATTCGTCGGCTACCTGGAGGTCCTGTCCGACGCCGCGCGCGCCGCCGGGTTCACCGTGGACTCGCGACTGGTCCCCGGTGCGGGACACTCCTGGGAGACCGGGTCCAGGGGGCTGCCCGCCGGACTGGACTTCCTGGCGTCCCGTTGGGGCATCCCGCAGTGAGCCCGGCAGCCACTAAAGGGCAGCGGGGGACCGGGGCCGGCTCCCTCCAAGGGCTGGGGCGTGCGGGCCTGCGGCAGTCGCTGGCCCATCTGCGGGCCATACCATTCACCCTCGCCGTCCTCGCGGTCTTCGTGATCACCGGCGCAGCCACCGGAAGCTTCCTCTCCGGCCCGCCGGAATCACTGCTGGACGTGGCGTCCGTCAGCGCCCCCGAGCTGAAGGGCGGGAACTGGTGGTCGCTGTTCAGTTCAATGTTCTTCGCCACCAACCTGCTGGCCTACGCCGCGGCCGCACTGATGATCCTCCTGCTGCTGGGCCTCGCCGAGCGGCAGCTCGGTACGCGGCGCACGGCCGTGTTCTACTTCGCCGCCCAGTTCGCCGCGGTGACGCTGTTCCTGCTGGTGACACAACTCGCCCGCTATGCCGACGATGGCTGGCTCAGCGCGATGGTGGACTCGCGGCTCATGGGCCCGTACGCGGCGGTCCTGGCGGTGTCGCTGGCTTCCAGCGGGCTCCTGCCCACGCTGTGGCAGCGGCGGCTGCGCACCGCCGTCGTGTCCGTCTCGCTGATGCTCGTGCTGTACGTGGGGCATGCCGAGACCGTCGTCGGGTTCGCCGGGGCGCTGGCGGGGCTGGCGGCCGGATGGTGGATCCAGGGCGACAAGGGCACCCTGCACCGGCACCGCTCCACCGGACGCGAAACCCGCAACCTGCTCGCCCTCACCGTGGCGATCTTCGCCGTCGGACCCATCCTCACTGCCACGGCCCGGACCCCCACCGGGCCACTGGCGCTGCTGCGGGACGTCGTGCTCAACCCGCTGCCCACGCTGAACCAGCTCGAGCAGTATTGCGGAGGCACCGTCGACGCCACCTGTCTTGAGGCCGGCCGCGCCGATTTCGCCGGGCCGCTGGGCCTCGCGCTGGCGGTGGTGCCCGTGGTGCTGCTGCTCATCTGTGCCGACGGCATGCGCCACGGCCGCCGGCTCGCCCTGCGGATCGCGATCACCCTCCAGCTCGCCGTGACCGCCATGGCCGCCGTGTACCTGTCCCTGTTCGCCAGGATTCCGCAGTACGCGAACAGGCCGCACACCGGCGTGATGGGGTCCGGTTTCGTGCACGTGCTGCCCCTGGTGGTGGTGCCGCTCGTCCTCGTTGTCCTGCTCGCGGCGAACCGCCGCCAGTTCCGCGTCGAGACAACTCCCCGCGCCCGCCGGGCCCTGACCGCAGTTGTCGGCGGCACGTGGCTCGTGCTGGCGTCCTGCTATACCGGAGTCTGGCTGGCCGCCGGCGGCATGGACCGCGACGGCGGCCTGCTGGGCCTGGCTGCCGAGCTCTCCCGCCAGTACCTGCCGCTGCCCATCCCCGGAATCTACAGCCGCATCTTCCAGGGCCGCGACGCCGTTGAGGCCTTCCTCTTCGCCGCCTCCGGCATCATCTTCTGGGCGGTCGCCCTGGCCGCCGTCTGGCTGGTCCTGCAGCGCCGGCTGCACCTCAGCGACGCAGGCGCGGGCGATCGGGACGTGGCCCGCAGCCTGATCCGCCAGGGCGGCGACTCGCTGTCCTGGATGGCGCTGTGGGAGCCCAACAAGTACTGGTTCTCGCCGGACGGCCGCGGGGGAGTGGCCTACCAGCAGCATGGCAACGTCGCGCTGACGCTGGCGGGGCCCTTCGGTCCGGCGGCATTCCACGAGGAGGCCGCGTCGGGCTTCATCCGGTACTGCGCCGAGCATGCCCTCATTCCGTGCTTTTACTCCTGTACGGACGAGCTGTGGCCGCTGCTGAAGGGCCGCGGGTTCCGGCGGGTGGCGGTGGCACAGGAGACGCGGCTGGCCGTGCGCTCGCTCGAGTTCAAGGGCAAGGACTGGCAGAACGTCCGGACCGCCCTGAACCGGGCCAAGAAGACCGGGGTGCGCGCGGTGTGGGGCCGCTACGCCGACTTCGCGCCGGCGGTGCGCGCCCAGCTGAGCGAGGTCTCGGAGGAGTGGGCCGCCCAGAAGCCCGTCCCCGAGATGGGCTTCACGCTCGGTGGCATCGATGAGCTTGAGGACCCGGAGGTGCTCTGCTGCCTCGCGGTGGACGCCGAGGGGCAGATCCAGGGCGTCACCAGCTGGCTGCCGGTCTATGCGGACGGCCGCCTCGTGAGCTGGACGCTGGACTTCATGCGCCGGCGCGGCGCTGCGTTCCCCGGCGTCATGGAGTTCCTGATCGCCTCGGCGGTACAGGAGCTCCGGAACTCGGTGGAGGTCATCTCGTTGTCCGGATCCCCGCTGGCGAAGGAAGCTGACACGGTCCCGGGTGCTCCCCGCGATGAGGCCGGACCCGAGGCGCTGGCCAGAATCCTCGACGTTGTCGGGAAGGCCCTCGAGCCCGTGTACGGGTTCCGTTCCCTGGCGACTTTCAAGTCCCGGTTCAAACCCGACTACCGGACGCTGTACCTCTACTACCAGGACCCGCTGCAGCTGCCCGCCATGGGCAGGGCACTGAGCCGGGCCTATCTGCCCGGACTGTCCGTGCGGCAAAGTGCGCGGCTGCTGCGGACCCTCGTGCGCTGAGGCAAAAAAATGGTCCCCGGCGCAAAGGCCGGGGACCATTTCTGCGCGGGGACTGCCGCTGGCAGTTCCGCTGCGGGTACTAGACCAGCGTCACGCCGGTAGCCTGGGGGCCCTTGGCGCCCTGGCCGATTTCGAACTGAACGCGAGCGTTCTCGTCGAGGGTCTTGAATCCACCGGTCTGGATCTCAGAGTAGTGAACGAAGACATCGCCATCGGAGTCATCCGGGGTGATGAAGCCGAAGCCCTTTTCAGCGTTAAACCACTTGACGGTTCCCTGTGCCATGTATATCTCCTCATTATGGATCCTGGTTAAGGCCGGCACACTTCGTGCCGGACTTGGTCACTCCGCGAGAAGAACCTTGGCTGTGGGACCGGATCAACCGGACTTCGGCGGCAGGAGCTTCACGCTCGCAACATGTCTTGCGAGCATGAAAAAACACCTACACAAAGACTGGTATAAGAATTTCATGCCATTTGCGTCAGGTCAACGGGCCCGGCGCACAATTGACATAAAAAGTTGTGCAAAGTATCGACGAATGATTTCACCGCGGAATACCGCAGGGCCTTTCACCCATGCCGGGCAACCGCTTCCCGGCGGCATTCCTGCTCTGACGCCACAATGGACTATGGCTGAATCTTTTATCTTGGTAAACGGCCTTCCTGGCTCGGGGAAGACCACACTCAGCCGGCAACTGGGTGAGGCATTGTCCGTGCCGGTCATCTCAAAGGACGAGCTGAAGGAAATGCTGGCCGGGGTCGCCTGCGGCAATGTTGCCGGCCGCCGGCTGGGACAGATTGCGCCTGAAACCACGTGGCAGCTGGCGGCTTCGATTCCGGGGACCGCCATTGTCGAATCGTGGTGGTACCGGCCACGCGACCTTGACTACGTGGCCGAAGGTATCGCCCAGTCGGGGAGCCCGGAGGTGGTGGGGATCCGGTGCGAGATCGACCCGAAGCTGGCCCGGGACCGCTATGAATCGCGCGGGCGGCATAGGATTCATTCCATGGGAGCAGCGGCGGCAGCGGCGGCAGCGGCCTGGGCCGACTGGGCGGCGCACGCAGCTCCCCTGTCGCTCGGCCCGACTATCCCGGTGGACACATCGGGGCAGGTTCACCTTGCCGGGCTGAGGGAGCAGCTGGCACTGGCGATGGGCTCATAGCCGGGGTCAAGGCCGGCGCAGGGGGTTCTAAAAGAGCCGGGATTCGACGTCGTCGACGCCGCGCATGGCGTCGTAGTCGAGGGTGACGCAGTCGATGCCGCGGTCGTTTGCCAGGACCTTGGCCTGTGGCTTGATCTGCTGGGCAGCGAAGATCCCGCGGACCGGAGCCAGGAGGGGGTCCCGGTTGAGCAGTTCGAGGTAGCGCGTGAGTTGTTCGACGCCGTCGATGTCCCCGCGGCGCTTGAGCTCGATGGCCACCGTGGCGCCTTTGGCGTCCCTGGCGAGGATGTCCACCGGGCCGATGGCGGTGAAGTACTCGCGTCGGATGAGGGAGAATCCGGCGCCGAGGAGTTCGATCTGGTCGGCGAGGAGCCGCTGCAGGTCCGCCTCCACACCGTCCTTGATCAGTCCGGGGTCCTGGCCCAGCTCATGGGAGGTGTCATGCAGCTGCTCATGGATGTTGATGATCAGGCGGTCATCGGTCTTGGCCGACTGGACGGTCCACTGCTCGACCACGCCGATTTCGACGTCGACCTCGTCGGGGGTGGAAACCCGCAGGGACGCCGGGGGACTCATCCAGTTCAGCGGCTTGTAGGATCCGCCGTCGGAGTGGACCAAAACGGAACCGTCGGCCTTGACCAACAGGAGCCGGGTGGCGAGCGGGAGATGGGCTTTGAGCCGGCCGACATAATCAACGGAGCAACGGGCTATGACTAAACGCACCCGGTCAACACTACCGTCTGCCGGGACACCGGGCACCCGGACTGGGGCAGAATGGAACCATGCCCCGTTCCAACCGCCCCCGCCGAGCCGTGTCAGGACGAGCCGGCCCGGGCAAAGCCGCCAAGCCCGGAGTGAAGGGCGGACCCGTGCCGGAGCTGGACCTGGAACGCGCGCGCTCGGGCTTTGCGCGGCGGGAGAATGCGCCGGACGGCGAGTGGTCGGTCCGGCCCGTAACCGCAGGCCGTGCGGAAAAGACCTATATCTGTCCGGGCTGTTCGACGGCGGTGCTGCCCGGCGTGGCGCACCTCGTCGTGTGGTCCGAATCCCATCTGTTCGGGTCCGCCGCGGGCCTTGCGGAGCGGCGGCACTGGCATACGAACTGCTGGACCTCACGCAGCTACCGGTACCGCTGACTGCCGGCGCGGACTGCTTCGGCGGCCGCCTTCGCTAAGCTGGACGCATGAGTTTTGACCCGGCGTCCTACGTCTTCAGCCAGCCGTCCGCACCGACCGCGATCCGTGCCTCCACCGTTCTCCCGGCCCGCCGGGAGAACGTGGAGCTCCGCACCAGTGACGGACACCGGCTGGTCGGCGAGCTGGCGCTCCCGGAGTCCGGCGAGGTGAAGGCCACCCTGATCACGCTCCATCCGCTGCCCACCCACGGCGGCTTCATGGACTCGCACGTCTACCGGAAAGCCTCCTACCGGCTGCCCGCCCTGGCTGGAATTGCCGTGCTCCGGTTCAACACCCGCGGCACCGGGTCACCGCGGGGAACTTCCGAGGGAATGTTCGAGGAGGGCATCGGCGAACGGCTCGATGTCGAGGCGGCCGTGAAGTTCGCCGTCGACCGGGCCCTGCCGAACCGCTGGCTGGTGGGCTGGTCCTTCGGCACCGAGCTCGCGCTGATGTATGGGGCGTCGGAACCGGTGGCCGCCGCGTTGGAAGGTGCCATCCTGCTCTCGCCCCCGCTGCACCGCGCCACGGAGGTGCACCTCAAGGAATGGGCAGCCTCCGGCAAGCCGCTCAAGGTCCTGGTCCCCGAACTTGACGACTACCTCCAGCCGGCCGAGGCCACGGAGCGTTTCCGGGCGGTGCCGCAGGCCCGCGTCGTGGGCGTCGACGGCGCCAGGCACCTGTGGGTGGGGGAGAAGTACGCCGGCCGGGTGCTCAATGAAATCGTCGACGAAGTGCTCCCGGGCCGAGCCGGCGCCGGGACAGAACTGCCGCAGGAATGGGCCGGCCCAGTGGCCACGGCGCACGCCTGAGCGCCTTTCTGCTGCGGAAAAGGAGAGCCGCTACGTGGATCCACGCAGCGGCTCTCCTCTGGCGGAAAGTGTCAGTGCTTGTCCTGGCGGACGATGAAAATCTCCTTGACCAGGAGCAGGATGGCGGCCGCAGTGGGGATGGCGATCAGCGCGCCCAGGACACCGAGCAGACTGCCGCCGGCGATCACCGAGATGACCGCAACGGCGCCGGGCACCGCGACGGCTTTCTGCATGATGCGCGGGGAGATGAAGTAGGCCTCGAACTGCAGGTAGGCAAAGTAGCAGACGGCGTAGACCACGGCGGTCTGCCACCCCGCCGTGAGGGCGATCAGCGTGACAATGACACCGGCAATCAGGCCGCCAACCAGCGGAATGAAGGCCAGCAGGGCCACCACGAAGGCCAGCAACACGGCGAACGGGACGCCGACGATCGTCATCACAATGAACGCGAAGGTTGCGTTGACGATGGCGACGACGGCCTGGCCGATCACGTAGTTTCCCACCGACCCGGTGATTTCCTCGGACAGGGCCTGGACCCTGGCCCGCCGGGACCGCGGGGCCAGTCGATAGCCCCATTTCATCATGGCCGGCAGAGCGGCGAGGAAGTAGAGGCTCAGCACCAGCACAATCAGGGCGCCGAAGAGCCCGTTGGCCACGGTGGAGCCGAATCCGACGACACCGCCGAAGATGCCGCCTATCGCCTCCGGGTCGTTGACGAACTTCTCCAGCTCCTGGGTGATGCGTTCGCGCACCCCGTATTGGTTGTCGATGCTGCGGAAGAAGTCGGAGTTGATGAATTCCGTGATCCACCGCGGCGCCTCTTCGACGATCTGGGTGACCTGCTGGACGATCGTGGGGATCAGCGTGGCAAAGAAAGCCGCGACGCCCAGGGCCAGGGTGGAAACGGCGACCACAATGCCCGCGGCGCGGGGGAGCTTCTTCCTTTCGAGCCAGCGCACCACCGGGTCCAGGCCCAGGGCGATGAAGAGTGCCGCCACGATCCAAAGGATCAGCTGGGTGGTGTTGGAGCCGATCCAGTAGACGAGCAGGGCGACACCGACACCGACCGTACCCATGAATCCGACATAGAGGGGATGCTGGGAGGACATCCGCGGGCCCGGATTGCCGAAGCGGGCGCCAGCCTCGGTCTCGGACGTCGGCTCGTCGTCCTCCTGCTCCGGGGGCATCTCGAAGCGGAGCCGCGGCTGGGCTCCCGGCAGGGGCTGGCGCAAGCGGTGGGCCATCGAGTTCAGGACCCCGGCCAGGGCCACGCGGCGGGGGGAAACCTGCGCCTGCGGACTGTCCACCGTACTGCCGGATTCCTTGGTTTCTTCCGGTCCTGAGGGGGACGAGTCCGTGTGTCCAGTCACTGCGTTGAAAGCCCTTTATTCTCTGTATATCCCCGGCCGAGGCGCTGCGGCGGCCCCAGTGTGATGATCACCGCAAACACTATCAGCAGGCTTGTTAGGGCGCTCTTTCTGGGCTGCCGCGGGGACCCGGGAAGGGGTTGACAAACAACCCGATCTGACTCCGTGGTAACAAAACGGTTACTATTGAAGCTACGTGTCCGCTGATGATAGGTAATATTTTGCGTTTCAAGACTGCAGTTGCACTAGTGCTGCTGGGCCTCCTGACACTGCTGGCCGGAATCGGCCAGAAGACGTTCTGGGCTCCGCCGGAGACCCTGACGGCTACCGCGCCCTCAGGCGCCACCGCCGCGCCGCTGACCGTCATTGACGAGAAGCTCCGCACGCTGCACGACGGCACAGTGACGATCAACGTCAAGGGCGAGGGCAGCTTCATGCTGGCCGCCGGCCGCCCTGACGACGTCGATGCCTGGGTTGGCGCCGCCGCGCACAACACCGTCTCCGGTGTCTCCGAAGACGGCAAGGAGCTGCAGTTGACCCATGCTGACGGGGAAGCCACGGCGCCCTCGCCGGCCGGCTCGGACCTCTGGGTCAGCACGGAGAACGCCAGCGGCGAGCTGAAGTACAACTGGACCCCGCCGGCCGACGGCGACTGGGCGCTGCTGCTCGCGACGGACGGCACCAAGCCGGCCCCCGCGTCTATCACCATGACCTTCCCGAACGACACCTCCACCCCGTGGGCCATTCCCCTGATGGTGATCGGCGGCCTGCTGGTCCTGGCCGGCGCCGCGCTGCTGGTGCTCAAGCCCAAGACGGGCTACCGCGCCGGAACCGGCACCGGCAACAGCGGTTCCGGCAACGGCGGCGGCAAGCCGGCCGCCGGTTCCACGGCCACTGCTCCGCCGGGCTCCGAAGCCGCCGCGCCGACAAACGCAGACTCGACGAACACAGCCCCGAAGAACGCAGCCCCGAAAAACGCCCCCCAGCAGCTCACCGCCGCACCGGCCACCATGGCACAGCGCCTGCGTCGTTCCGGAGCGGCCGTGGCGGTGCTGACAGCCACCGCTGTCGCCGGCAGCGGCGCGGCGGCCCAGGCCAGCCAGACGCCGGCCCCGTCCCCGGCCACTTCTTCTGCCGCCGCGGAGCAGGCGCCGGCGTCTCCGGTCCTGGTTGATGCCCAGTTCCGCCGCATCCTGGAACAGGTTGCCAGCGCGGCCGACGCCGGGGACGCGGCCAAGGACGCCAGCAAGCTGGAGCCGCGCGTGGCCGGACCCGAACTCGAGGTCCGCACGCAGAACTACAAGATCCGCTCCCAGGTCGGCTCGTACGAGCCCCGGATGCCGGTCCGCGCCACCAAGCTCCTCACCACAGTGGTCACCGAGCAGCGCAGCTGGCCGCGCACGGTCATGGCGGTCACCCAGGGCGACGGCAACGTCGTTCCGCAGCTGCTCACCCTGACCCAGGCCTCCCCGCGGGAGAACTACAAGCTGGTTCTCACCACGCCGCTGCAGCCGGGAACGACCTTCCCGGGGATCGCCCGCGGCGGTACCGAGACGCTGGCACCGGCAGACAAGACGGGTCTGCTCTACAGTGGCGAGGAAGCGCTGGCCGGGCTGGGCGACCGGCTGAACGCCGCCGAGTCCGCTTTCAAGGACAAACTCGCCGAGGGCGCGTCCTCCCCGTACATTGCGGACACGCTGGCCTACCAGGCCGACGTGGTGAACTCGGGCGTCAACGGCACCTTCGCCTTTACCCACAAGATGGTCCCGGAGAGTGTTGTGGTGTTCCGGACTGCCGACGGAGGGGCGCTGGCCATGGGCCGCCTGGACTTCGCGTTCGATGGCACCCCCAAGGCTGCCGGCGACAAGCTGACGATCGGCGACGACGCGGCGGCCCTGGCTGGCGGCAAGGAGACCAGCACCGGCATGGTGCTGAAATTCGCCGAGTCCGTGGCCGTCTACATCCCGCCTGCCGGGTCCCAGGACCCGATGAAGCTCGTGGCCGCCACGCGCGGCCTGGTAGGGGCCAGCTTCAAGTAGGTCCAGCCGTAACAGCTGCAAAGTCACCGGCAGAACCGGTGCCAACAGAAAAGACCCGGACAGCAGGCCGGGTCTTTTCTGCTGCCCGGGCTCCATCCGGTGGCACCTGACCGGGCCGATATGGCTAGAGTGGAAGCATGACTTCGCCAGCTTCCCGCCCGGTCCCGCCAGCTGCCGCCAACCCGCTCAACCTGCGGGGCGCGGTCGACCTGTCCTCGCTGAAACAGCGCCCTGCGGCGCCGCCTGCCGCGCCGCCTGCCGCGCCGCCGGCCGGCGCACCGGGGATGCCCGGCGCACCTGCCGCGGGCAACGGCGACGCGGAATACCCCCGCCGTCCGCTCCGGGTTGACATCACCGAAGCCAATTTCCAGGAACTCGTGGAACTGTCCGCCCAGGTCCCGGTCGTCGTGGCGCTGTGGGCGGCCTACTCGCCCGGCTCCGCCGACCTGGTTGACGTCCTCGAACGGATCGTGGACAGCTACGGGGGCAGGCTGGTCCTCGGCGCCGCCGACGTCGAAGTGTTCCCGCAACTCGCCCAGGCCTTCCAGGTGCAGGCCGTTCCCACCGCCGTGGCCCTCGTCAACGGCCAGCCGATACCCCTTTTCCAGGGCGGCGCCGAGGAACCGCAGGTCCGCAGCCTGCTGGACGAACTGCTCAAGGTCGCAGCCGCCAACGGTGTGGCCGGACAAATCGGCACGGATGGACCCGGCGCACCCGAGCCTGAGGCTCCGCCGCTGCCACCCCTGCACCAGAAAGCGTTCGACGCCATCGAGGCCGGGGACTACGCCGCGGCCGCCGACGCCTACCGCCAGGCCCTTCTCGAAATGCCCGCCGATGCCGAGGCCAAGGCCGGGCTCGCGCAGGTGGAGCTGATGGGCCGGCTCCAGCCCCTCTCCGCCACGGACACCGCGGCGCTGCGCCAGCAGGCCGCCACCGAACCGGACAACCTGGAGGCCCAGCTCAGCGTGGCCGACCTGGACATCTCCGGGGGACACGTGGAGGACGGCCTCGGCCGGATCGTCGCGTTCATCGGCAGGAATTTCGGCCCGGAACGTGAAACGGCACGGGTCCGGCTGCTCGAACTGTTCGACGTCGTCGGCACCGGCGACGACCGGGTGGCGAAGGCGCGCCAGAACCTTGCCCGGGTGCTCTTCTAGTGGGTTCCGCCCTCTTCGCGCCGCTGGAACTGCGCTCCCTGCACCTGCAGCACCGCGGCTGGGTCTCTCCCATGTGCCAGTACAGCTGCGGGCCGGAAACCGGGGAAGGCGTGCCCAACGACTGGCATCTGATGCATCTGGGTTCCTTCGCCACCGGCGGGGCAGCCCTGATCCTCACCGAGGCCGCCGCCGTGAACGCCGCCGGGCGGATCAGCCCCCGGGACGCCGGGCTCTACAACGACGACCAGGCGGCCGCATGGGAACGGATCACCTCCTTCGTGCACCGTCACGGCACGGCGGAGACCAAGATCGGCACCCAGCTGGCGCACGCCGGCCGGAAGGCATCCTCCTACTGGCCCTTCTCCGGCAAGCAGGGCACCGTGCCGGCCGACGACGGCGGCTGGCCCACCGTGGGACCCGGCGCGGGAGCTTTTGACGGCTACGAGGCCCCCTCGGCAATGACGGAGGGGCAGATCGAGGGCGTCATCGCCGACTTCGCTGCCGCCGCGGTCCGGGCCGTCGGAGCCGGCTTCGACACGATCGAAATCCACGGCGCCCACGGCTACCTCCTGCACCAGTTCCAAAGCCCGCTCGTCAACGACCGCACTGACCGCTGGGGCGCTGACGAGACGGGCCGGAACCGCCTGACCCTCGCCGTGATCGATGCCGTACGGAACGTCATTCCCGATTCCATGCCGCTGCTGCTCCGGATCTCGGCCTCCGACTGGGCTGAGGGCGGCATCGACGTCGAGGCCTCCGTACGGATGGCCAGGGCGGCCGCGGACCACGGCGTGGACCTCGTGGACGTTTCCAGCGGCGGCGCCGTTGCCTACCAGAAGATCCCGGTGGGACCGGGCTACCAGACCGGCTTCGCCGCGCGGATCCGGCGTGAAACCGGGGTCAAGACCGGCACCGTTGGGCTGCTGACCTCGGCTGGCCAGGCGGAGCACGCCGTCGCCACAGGCCAGGCTGACGGTGTCTTCATCGCCCGTGCCGCCCTCCGGGATCCGCACTGGTGGCTGCGGGCCGCCTTCGAACTGGGCCAGGACGTGGCGTGGCCGCCGCAGTACGAACGCGCCATTCCCCGCCACTCCTTCTAACGGGACGGGGGTCCGCCGGAAGGGGTACGCCTTAGGGACGATCCCCTCCGCGCACCCGTGCAGTTAGTCTAACGACATGACTTTCGAGCAACCGCGTCCGCCTGCCCCCGAAAACCAGGCGGGCCAGGCTGTTCCCGCCCTGTCACTGCGCGGGCTCGCCAAGCGCTTCGGCGACAAGATCGCCGTCGACGGCATCAGCCTTGACGTCCCGGCGGGTTCCTTCTACGGGATCGTCGGCCCGAACGGTGCCGGCAAAACCACCACGCTGTCGATGGCCACCGGACTGCTGCGGCCCGAGTTCGGCACGGCGTTCGTGCACGGCGTGGATGTCTGGCGGCAGCCCCTGGAGGCCAAGAAGCTGATGGGCATCCTCCCGGACGGCGTCCGGCTCTTTGACCGGCTGACCGGCGAGCAACTGGTCAGCTACGCCGGCCTGCTGCGCGGCATGGACAAGGACGTCGTGGCCACACGCGTCAGGGAACTGCTCGCCGCCCTGGACCTGGGCCCGGAGGCCGGAAAGCTGGTGGTGGACTACTCCGCCGGCATGACCAAGAAAATCGCCCTCGCCTCGGCGCTGATCCACGCGCCCCGGCTGCTGGTCCTGGACGAGCCGTTCGAGTCCGTGGACCCCGTCTCGGCCGCCAACATCCGCGACATCCTGGACCGTTATGTGGCCTCCGGCGGCACCGTCATTGTCTCCAGCCACGTGATGGACCTGGTCCAGCGGATGTGCGACCACGTCGCCGTCGTCGCCGCGGGGCGGGTCCTCGCCGCCGGGACCGTGGACGCCGTCCGCGCGGGAGAGACCCTCGAGGACCGCTTCGTCCAGCTGGTCGGCGGCCGCAGCCATACGGAGGGGCTGGAATGGTTGCGCACCTTTTAAGGCTCAAGCTGACCCTGCTCCGGAACAGCGTCCGGCGCAGCCCGTGGCAGCTGGTGGGCCTCGGCATCGGCGCCCTGTACGCGTTGGGGCTCGTGGCGCTCGGCATCACGGGGCTGCTGTTCCTGCGCGGGGCGGATGCCGGCGTGGCGCAGACCGTCGTCGTGCTGGGCGGTGCCGCGGCGCTGCTGGGCTGGGCCGTCGTCCCGGTCGTTGCCTCCGCCGCCGACCTGACCCTGGACCCGGCACGGTTCACTACCTTCGCCGTGCCGACGCCGCAGCTGCTGGCCGGGCTGGCCCTCGGCGGGCTGATCGGAATCCCGGGCACGGCGACCACACTGGTGGCGCTGGGCACGGTCGGGACCTGGTCCCGGAGCCTTCCCGGAGCGGCGGGCGCTTTGGTCGGGGCGTTCCTCGGGGTGCTGAGCTGCATTGTGTTGTCCAAAGTGGTCACCACCGCCACCGCCGGGCTGGCGAGTTCCCGCCGGTTCAGGGATGCCAGCGCCGTGATTTTCCTGATTCCGCTGGTCCTGATGGGACCGATCGTGGCGGGTGTCGCCGAGGGGATTGCGAGCTCCGGAGACTTCCTGGCCGGGCTGGCCCGGACGCTGTCCTGGACCCCGGCCGGTGCCGCATGGTCCCTGGGCGGTGAGATGGCCGCGGGAAGCTACGGCGCCGCGGCCATCAAGTTCCTGGTCGCGCTTGCCACGCTGGCCGGGCTCGCGCTGTGCTGGAAAGCCCTGCTGCAGCGGGCGCTCGTGACGCCGCCCTATGCCGGCACGTCCAGGAAGAGAGCCGGCGGGCTGGGCTTCTTCGGGCTGTTCCCCGCGACGCCGACAGGCGCGGTCGCGGCACGGTGCCTGAGTTACTGGCTCCGGGATCCCCGGTACTCGGGCTCCCTCGTCGTCGTGCCGCTGCTGCCCGTGCTGTTCCTGTTCCAGGCCAGCCAGACGGGTTCCTACGGGATGCTCCTCTTCGTCGGTCCGCTGACCGCGTTCCTGCTGGCCTGGTCGATCTCAGCGGATGTCTCCTACGACAACACCGCCTTCGCGCTGCACCTCTCCACGGGAGTAAGCGGGGTCCAGGACCGGCTGGGCCGTGCCGTGGCGTGCCTGGTCTTTGCCCTGCCGGTGGTGTTGGCGCTCAGCGTTCTGCCGTTCCTGCTCGGCGCGGACTGGCAGCTGTTGCCGGGTGTGCTCGGGCTGTCCCTCGGGGTGCTGTTCAGCGGGATGGGCCTGTCCTCGGTGGTATCGGCGCGCTACACCGCCGCGGTGCCGCTGCCCGGGGACAGCCCCTTCAAGAAGCCGCCCGGCAATGTGGCGCAGACCCTGGCGGTGCAGTTCGGCGGCATGGGGGTACTCCTCCTGCTTGTCGTCCCCGAAACGGCGCTGCTGGCGGCACAGTTCGTCACCGGCAGCGCTGCCCCCGGCTGGATCAACCTGGTCCTCGGCCCGGTCCTGGGGCTCGCGTTGTTCGCCGCCGGGGTCCGGCTGGGCGGGAAATGGCTCGACGCACGGGGGCCGGAACTGCTGGCCCAGCTGGCCGTCAACCGCTGACCCGCGCGCGGTGGCCGGGACTGGGATACCCTGCCCCTAGGGCACATCCGGCAAGGGGCCCGGCTAGGGCACATCCGGCAGGGGGCCCGGCTAGGGCACATCCGGCAGGGGGCCCGGCAACGGGCACGGGCACGGCAAAAGCAGAGGCAGGGCCATGGAAGTCGTCATTCTCTCCGGCAGCAAGCCGATTGCCGCCCTCGCGGCGGATGCGATCGGGGCTCTGCTCCGGCGCAAACCCGACGCCGTCCTGGGCCTGGCCACCGGTACATCCCCGCTGCCGGTCTATAACGAACTGGCGCTGCGGCACGAACGGGACGGCCTGGACTTCAGCCGGGTGCGCGGCTTCGCCCTCGACGAGTATGTGGGGCTGCCGCCGGGCCACCCGGAGTCCTACCGTGAAGTGATCCGGCGTGAATTCACCGAGCGCGTGAACATCGACCCGGCGAACGTCCTGGGACCGGACGGCTCAGCCGCGGACATCCCGGCCGCCTGCCGTTCCTTCGAAGACGCCCTGCGCGGCGCCGGGGGAGTGGACCTGCAGCTGCTGGGCGTGGGCACCGACGGCCACATCGGGTTCAACGAGCCCGGTTCGTCCCTAGCCTCGCGGACCCGGATCAAGACCCTGATCGAGCAGACACGCCGGGACAATGCACGGTTCTTCGGTAGCCTGTCCAAGGTTCCGCACCACGTCGTCACGCAGGGGCTGGGAACCATCCTGGAGGCCCGGCATGTGATCCTTATCGCCACCGGCGCGCAGAAGGCCCAGGCGGTCCGTGACCTCGTGGAAGGACCGGTCGCCGCCATCTGCCCGGCTTCCGTGCTGCAACTGCACCCGCACGCCACAGTCCTGCTCGACGAGGCGGCGGCGTCGTCGCTGCGCCTCGCCGACTACTACCGGCACAGCTACGAGAACAAGCCGTCGTGGCAGGGCCTGTAGGGCCTCGTGCCGGCGGCAAAGCCTCCATGCCGAGGCCCTCCCGTCGCACCGCCGTCCGATCCAGCCGCTAAGATGGGTCTCATGAACAGCATGACCGATCCTCTCGAAAACGACCCGATGCGCGAGCTCTCCGGAGCCGGGACGTCGACGGCCACCATCGAGCGCGAGGAACTGCGCCAGGAAGTGGAACCCGGTGACCGGGAACGCTTCTCGCACTATGTCCGCAAGGAAAAGATCATGGAATCCGCGCTGTCCGGCGATCCCGTCATCGCCCTGTGCGGCAAGGTCTGGACTCCGGGCCGCGATCCGAAGAAGTTCCCCGTCTGCCCGGAATGCAAAGAGGTCTATGAGGGCCTCCGGCCCGGCGGCGGCGGCGGCAAAGGCTCCGGCGACAAATAGCGCGGCCCCACAAAGGCGGCAACGCCGGGGTTCCGCGGGTCACCGTGCCCCGGCCCTCAGGCGTGCCGCGGTGCGCCGGGGACCCCGGTTCTCCCGGTGAATGATGCCCGGTCCACGCTGGCCGGTGATTGCTTACGGTTCATCCGAAAAGATTGGTGTTTTTGTGCTTATTAGGGTTTCTCCGGCAGCGGCAGCGGTGCGCGGAATGGAGGGCACCTAAGTGACCGAGACACTCTTCGGCGGACCCGTGCTTCCCCCCGCGTATCCCGAGCGGGCAGCCTGGGGCACCGCGCAGAAGCTCCGTGCCTGGCAGCAGGAAGCCTTGGACAGCTACTTCAGCTCCCACCCCAGGGACTTCCTGGCGGTCGCCACGCCCGGCGCCGGCAAGACCACCTTTGCGCTCCGGGTCGCCTCCATGCTGATTGAGGCCAACATCGTCAACCGCGTCACCATCGTGGCGCCCACGGACCACCTGAAGCGGCAGTGGGCCGACGCCGCCGCAAAGGTGGGCATCGCCATCGACCCGAACTTCAAGAACGCCGACGGCCAGCACGGACGCGGCTTCATCGGCGTCGCGGTCACCTACGCGCAGGTTGCGAGCAAGCCGATGCTGCACCGGGCCAAGACCGAGGCCGCCCGCACCCTGGTCATCCTCGACGAAATCCACCACGGCGGCGAGGCGCTGTCGTGGGGTGACGGGCTCCGCGAAGCCTTCGAACCCGCTGCGCGCCGGCTCTCGCTGACGGGTACGCCGTTCCGTTCCGACACCTCGCCGATCCCTTTCGTGGAATACGCCGAGGACCGGGACGGGATCCGACGGTCCAAGGCGGACTACACCTACGGCTACGGCAACGCACTCCGGGACCACGTGGTCCGTCCCGTCATGTTCATGGCCTACTCCGGCCAGATGCGCTGGCGCACCAGCGGCGGCGAGGAGATGGCGGCCTCGCTCGGCGAGTCGGCGGTCACCAAGGACGTCACCTCCCAGGCCTGGCGGACCGCGCTGAATCCCGCGGGCGCCTGGATCCCCGCGGTGCTTGCCGGGGCGGACAAACGCCTCAGCGAGGTGCGCCGGAGTGTTCCGGACGCCGGCGGGCTGGTCATCGCGACCGACCATGAGGACGCGCGCGCTTACGCCGGACAGCTGAAGAAAATCACGGGCGAGTCGCCCACGGTGATTCTCTCCGACGACGCCAAGGCCTCCAGCAAGATCGAGGAGTTCACTGCCAGCGAGAAGCGCTGGATGGTGGCCGTGCGCATGGTCTCCGAAGGCGTGGACGTGCCGCGGCTCTCCGTCGGCGTGTACGCGACGTCCATCGCCACGCCCCTGTTCTTCGCCCAGGCCGTGGGGCGCTTCGTGCGCGCCCGGAAACGGGGCGAGACGGCGTCGGTCTTCCTGCCCTCCGTGCCGCAGCTGATGGCGCTGGCGAACTCCATGGAGGCCGAGCGGGACCACGCCCTGGACCGCCCGGAGAAGGAGGACGGGGACGGCCTGTTCAACCCGGAAGACTCCCTCATGGACGAGGCGAACCGTGAGGAGAAAGCCTCCGATTCGCTGACGAAGGGCAAGTTCGAGGCCCTGGATTCGCAGGCCTCCTTTGACCGTGTGCTCTTCGACGGCGGCGAGTTCGGCACCGGCGGCGAGGTGGGCTCCGAGGACGAGCTGGACTTCCTCGGGATTCCCGGCCTGCTCGACGCCGAACAGGTCGGCACGCTGCTGCGCCAGCGCCAGCACGAGCAGCTCAGCCGCAAGAACGCGCGCGCCCCGCAGGGTGCGGCAGCTGCCGCAGTACCGGCCGTGCCGGACCACCGCATGCTAATGGACCTGCGCACCGAACTGGCGAAGAATGTCGCGGCCTGGTCCGCCCGCACGGGGACGCCGCACGGCGTCATCCACACCAAACTCAGGACGGTCTGCGGCGGCCCGGCGGTGGCCCAGGCCAACGAGGCACAGCTGCAGACCCGGCTGCGGAAGCTGCAGGACTGGTTCATCGGCCGGAAGTAGCTGCCGGCACACACAAGGGACCGGGGCCGGACTGTTCAGTCCGACCCCGGTCCCATTTCTATGCGACTTTTCTGCGCGTTCGTCGCGGCTTTATTGCGATGTCCCGCGGACGCAAGCCTGCCGCTACTGGCCGCCCGCGCCGCAGAGCTCGGTGAGGGTCTGGCCGGCAGCGGTGTAGCTGCCCTGCATCTCCTGGAGCTTGGTGGTGTCCGGAGTTTCCTTGGCCGACTCATCCAGGAATTCGACGATGGAGTGCAGCGGAGCCTGGATTTCCTGGGACGCGCTGGCCTCGATGGGCCGGAGGCGGTTGGCGAGGCGGATCATCCCCGCCTTGTCCTCAGCGGACGTCGGTCCCGCGCCGACGGTCTGGACCCGGGCGCAGGTCTCGGCAGTGGTGTCTTGCGGGGCGGCCGAGCAGCCGGCAGCGCCGAGCAGGGCCCCGGCAATGATCAGGACGGTCAGGGTCTTCTTCATGGTGTACTCCGGGGTTCTTACTGGTCAGACGATACTGGCAGGGATTTCGAGTCTACTTCGACGGCGCCGCTTTCCCGTCAGGGATGACGGCCAGCACGGCAGCCGCTCAGGCGATGTCGACCCCGCCGAGTTCCATCTCCGCGATGGCGTCGTCCAGGTCCTCGGCGACCCCCACGGTCAGATCCCGCAGCACGGTCACGGAGTAGCCGGCCTGCACGCCGTCCAGCGCGGTCGCCTTGACGCAATGGTCGGTGGCGATCCCGACGACCACGATGTCCTCGACGTCGTGGCTCTGCAGCCAGTCGTCGAGTCCGATCGTGTCCTCGCCTGCGGGGAATTCACTGCCGGCGAAGCCACTGCCGGCAGCCTCGGCGTCGCCTGCCCCGCTGTCGGAAGAACTTCCGGCGGCCGGCATGGCGCCGGGCTTCCGGTCCCCGGAGGGGACGGCGTCGTCCGGAGCGAGCAGCCCTTCAAAGCCCGAGTAGGCCGCGGTGTACTGGCCCTTGCGGAAGTAGGCCTGGATGTATTCGGTGTCCAGGTCCGGGTGGAGCTCGGCCCCGCGGGTTCCGGCCACGCAGTGCTTCGGCCAGCTGTCGACGAAGTCCGGGTCGTCCGAGAAGTGCGCGCCCGGATCGATATGCCAGTCCTGGGTCGCCACGACGTGGTCAAACTGACCGTGGTGGGCGTCAACGTACTCGCTGATGGCGCCGGCGAGGTCCGCCCCACCCTCGACGGCCAGGGAGCCGCCTTCACAGAAATCGTTCTGGACGTCGACGATAATCAGGGCGCGGGACATCAGTTCTCCTCGTAGATGGTGGGGATGGCTGCTTCGCCGCGCTGCAGCCGGTTGACGACAGCGGGAAGCTCCTTCATGGTGTCCGCGTGGCGCTGGCGTGCGCGGAGCACACCCTCCGGACCGGTCCAGCCGGGCAGGAGTTCGCCGTTCTTGACGAACTGCTGCAGCAGCGGCCGGTCATTGCCGTCGTCCTCCGGGCGGTGGCCGACGCCGACGATCTCCTGCGTGGCAGTGCCGCGCTCGTTGAGCTTGCGCAGCGCGTACTTGCGCCCTCCCTTGCTGGTCTTGTTCTTGGCGGCCTTGGCAACTGGAACGAAGTCGCCGCCGTCGTCGGTCCGGCTGACCAGCTTGTAGACCATGCTGGCCGTAGGGGCGCCGGAACCGGTGACGAGGGAGGTGCCGACGCCATAGGAGTCCACCGGGGCGGACTGCAGTGCCGCGATGGCGAACTCGTCGAGGTCGGAGGTGACGATGATGCGGGTCCGCTCATTGCCCAGCTCGTCCAAAAGCTGGCGCACCCACTGCGCCTGCGCGACCAGGTCCCCGGAGTCCAGGCGCACCGCGCCCAGCTTGTCACCGGCCAGTTCGACGGCGGTGCGCACTGCCGCCTCGACGTCGTAGGTGTCCACCAGCAGTGCGGTGCCGGCGCCCATCGAGGCGATCTGCGCCTCGAAGGCCTCGCGCTCGGTGTCGTGCAGCAGGGTGAAGGAGTGCGCGGCCGTGCCTACGGTCTTGAGCCCGTAGCGCAGGCCGGCCTCCAGGTTCGAGGTGCTGTCGAAGCCGGCGATGATGGCGGCGCGGGCAGCGGAGACGGCGGATTCCTCCTGGGTGCGGCGCGAGCCCATTTCCACGCAGGGGCGGCTGCCGGCCGCGGTGATCATGCGCGAGGCCGCGGAGGCGATGGCGCTGTCGTGGTTGAGGATCGAGAGGATGTAGGTCTCGAGGATGCAGGCCTCGGCGAAGGTGGATTCGACGATGAGGATGGGGGAGTTCGGGAAGTAGGCCTCGCCCTCCGCGTAGCCCCAGATGTCGCCGGAGAAGGAGAACCCGGCCAAGTAGTCCAGGGTCTGCTCGTTGACCACCTTGGTGCGGCGGAGGAAGTCGATTTCGGTGTCGCCGAAGCGGAAGTCCGCGATGCCCTCCAGCAGCCGGCCGGTACCGCCGACGATGCCGTAGCGGCGCCCGTCGGGCAGGCGCCGGGCGAAGGCCTCGAAGACTGACTTGCGGTGGGCGGCGCCGGAATGCAGCGCTGCCTGCAGCATGGTCAGTTCGTAATGGTCGGTGTACAGGGACGTGCGGGGACGGTCCCAGCCAGCTGATGAACTCACGAATTCACTCTAGTGCGCATCCCCATAGAATGGACAGATGACCCTCAGCGTTGCGCTCGGCCCTGACACCCAGGAGAGCACCCAGACCGGAACAGTGACGTCGACAGATGTCCTGTCCGCCCCGGACATTCCTTGGAACCTGGTGATCTGGAATGATCCGGTGAACTTGATGAGCTACGTGAGCTACGTGTTCCGCAGCTACTTCGGCTATTCCGAGGCCAAAGCGAACAAACTCATGCTCGAAGTCCACAAGAAGGGGCGCTCCATCGTCGCGCACGGCAGCAAGGAGCAGGTGGAGCAGCACGCGGTCGCGATGCACGGCTACGGCCTCTGGGCCACGGTGGAAAAGGCCACCGGCGGCGGCTCGGGTTCGGGATCAGGCAAGGGCAAAGGAAAACGTGGCTAAGGCATTCAAATACGGCGTCAAGGGCATCACCGGCTACCTGGAACCGGCCGAACGGGAACTGCTGCGCAGCCTCTTCGGCGACGTGGTGTCGATGCTCGAGCCGGAGGAGCGCGCCAACCAGGACCCCCTCGCCGCGCTCGTCGGTCTCGACGCCGAGGCCCGCGAGCCCTCGGACCGGGCCCTGCGCCGGCTGCTCCCGAACGTCTCGAAGAACGACGACGCCGCCTCGCTGGAGTTCCGCCGCTACACCGAGCGATCGCTGCGCGAGAGCAAGATCGGCGCGCTGAAAGCGGCGTCCCTTGGACTGGACAAGGACGAGCTGGTCCTGACCCCCGCCGACGCGCGGCACTGGTCCATGGCGCTCAACGACGTCCGGCTGGTGCTGGCCGAACGCCTGGACATCCGCGACGACGAGGACGCCGGGCACGTGCACCTGATGCAGGACTGGTCCCAGGCCGAGGACGTCGAAAGCTACCTGGCCCTGGTCTACAACTTCACCACCTGGCTGCAGGAATCCCTGGTCCAGGCGATGCTGCAGTCCCTGGAGACCTAACCGGGCGAACCACCCAGGGGCCTGCCGGCTCTGCTATGTCCCCTGGGTGACTCGGTCGTATCTGCCCCGAATTCGCCGGAAACCTAGCGAATCGCCGGAAAAATACGGCGAACGGGCAGGTCTCCGGCGAATCCGGGGCCGCCTGGGGCGATGAATCCCGGCAGTGGCCCGGACGCCAGCGAGGCCCTGAGGATCATTACATCCGCGGAGCTTCGGTGCTGCCCTGCGTGCGACGGCAGGACCCAGGCCAGGGCCGCGTGTGACACATTCGACATGAGTCGGACGACACAATGAGATGGCCGCACCCCCGGCTAAGCCCTATCCTCGAATAATCATGACTTCAGCATCGAGCATGGATCCGGCAGCGGGAGCTGCTGCGGACTCCTCAGCGAGCAACACCGCCAGCAGCCAGACCGCCCGGATGGGATCACGTCCCATCGGCGTGTTTGATTCCGGCGTCGGCGGGCTCACCGTGGCCCGGTCCATTATCGACCAGCTGCCCAACGAATCCATCCTCTATGTCGGCGACACGGCCAACGGCCCCTACGGTCCGCTGCCCATCGCCGAGGTCCGGGCCAATGCTTTGGGCGTGATGGATGAACTCGTGGACTCCGGCGTGAAGCTGCTGACCATCGCGTGCAACTCCGCGTCCGCCGCCGTGCTGCGGGACGCCCGGGAACGCTACACCGCCCGCTACGGGATTCCCGTCATCGAAGTGATCCAGCCGGCCGTTCGCCGCGCCGTCGCCGCCACCCGCAGCGGCCGCGTCGGGGTCATCGGCACCTCGGCCACCATCGGCTCCCGCGCCTACGAGGACACCTTCGCCGCCGCCCCGGACCTGCACATCACCTCCGCGGCCTGCCCCGCTTTCGTGCCCTACGTCGAGGCCGGCATCACCACCGGGCCGGAGCTGCTCGCCGTCGCCCGCGAATACCTGGAGCCGCTCCGGGCCGCCGGGGTGGACACCGTGGTGCTGGGCTGCACGCACTATCCGCTGCTCACCGGCGTTATCTCCTACGTGATGGGGGAGGACGTCACACTCGTCTCCAGCGCCGAGGAGACGGCCAAGGACGTCTACCGGGCCCTGGCCTCCCGCGGGCTGGAACGGACCGACGCCGCCGCCCCGTCCCACAACTTCATCGCCACGGGGGACGCCGCACAGTTCGAGCACCTCGCCCGGCGCTTCCTCGGACCCGAGGTGCTCAGCGTCCGCCACGTGGACCACGTCGCGGCCCAGTACCCCACGGGCAGCCTGGCGCGGATCACGCCGGAAATGATCGCCGCCGCGCAGGCCGGCGCGGGCCGCCCCCGGATCTCCAACTTCGTAGGAGGATCCGCGGGCAGGGGGACACTGCTGTGAAGCTGACCATCGTGGGCTGCACCGGATCCTTTCCGGGGCCGGGCTCGCCGGCGTCGTGCTATCTGCTGACCGCCAGCGACGGCGGGCGGAACTGGAAGATCGTCCTGGACCTCGGCAGCGGCGCGCTCGGTGCTATCCAGCGCTACACGGACCTCGAGGACATTGACGGGATCTTCCTCACCCACCTGCACCCGGACCACTGCATGGACCTGTGCGGTCTCCACGTCGCGGTGCGCTGGAAGCCCGGCGGCTGGGGACGGGGCAGGATCCCGGTCTGGGGGCCGGCCGCCACCGCCGACCGGATGGCCACCGCCTACGGCCTGGAACTGGACCCGGGCATGCATGAGGAATTCGATTTCAGCAACTGGTCCGAACGCAAGCCCGTGACGATGGGCCCGTTCACGGTCACCCCGTTCGCCGTCAACCACCCGGTGGAGGAGGCCTACGCGCTCCGTGTGGAGGTCACCGAACCGGACAAGGACGGCAGCCCCGTCACCCGGGTCCTGAGTTATTCGGGCGACACCGACTCCTGCGCCGGGCTCGAGGACGCGGCCCGCGACGCCGACCTGTTTCTCTGCGAGGCGGCGTTCGAGGAAGGCCGCGACGACGGCATCAAGGACGTGCACCTGACCGGCAAGCGGGCCGGGGAGGCCGCCGTCGCCGCCGGTGCCCGGCGGCTGCTGCTGACCCATATTCCGGTCTGGACGTCCCCGACAACCGTCATGGCCGAGGCCAAGGGCGTCTTCGGCCAGCACGTGGCCGTGGCCGTGGCAGGCGTGCACTACACGATCTGAGCGGACCCTCCTGTGGTCGGGACAGCCCGGACAGTCCGGACCGGCCGAAGGTGCTCTTCCGTCCCGGTAAGGGTCGATAAGCTGGAGGCATGACTTCCGAAGCCCTGACTGCCCCCCTCATCCGCGCCGATGGCCGTACCCCGGATCAGCTCCGTCCGATCAGCATCACCCGCGGCTGGTCCAAGCAGGCCGAGGGATCGGCCCTGATCGAGTTCGGCAACACCCGGGTGCTCTGCACCGCCTCCCTCACCGTGGGCGTCCCGCGCTGGCTCAAGGGCGAGGGCCGCGGCTGGGTCACGGCCGAATACGCCATGCTGCCGCGCGCCACCAACACCCGCTCCGATCGCGAGTCCGTCAAGGGGAAAATCGGCGGCCGCACGCACGAGATCTCCCGGCTGATCGGCCGCTCGCTGCGTTCCATCATCGACACCAAGGCCCTCGGGGAGATCACCATCGTGCTGGACTGCGATGTCCTGCAGGCCGACGGCGGAACACGCACCGCCGCCATCACTGGCGCCTACGTGGCGCTGGCCGACGCCATCCGCTTCGCCCGCGAGAACAAGATGATCGCCCGCAACGCCCAGCCCCTGGTCGACACGATCGCGGCCGTCTCCGTGGGGATCATCGACGGCGTCCCGATGCTGGACCTGCCGTACGTGGAGGACGTCCGGGCCGAGACCGACATGAACGTCGTCGTCACCGGCTCCGGTAAGTTCGTAGAAGTCCAGGGCACTGCCGAGGGCGCCCCCTTCGACCGCGACGAGCTCAACAAACTGCTCGACCTCGCGCTGATGGGCACCGAGCAGCTCGCCGCGATCCAGCGCGAAACCCTGGCGGAAGCCCCGTGACAGCCGGCGCTGACCGGCACAACGCTGCCCAGCACAGCGCAGCCCCGCAGGGCGCCACGCCGGTGCTGGTGCTCGCCACGCACAACCAGGGCAAGCTCCGGGAGCTTCGTGAACTGCTGCGCGGGCAGGTCCCCGGCCTCGACGTCGACACCCAGGTGGTGGATGCGGGCGCGGTAGGCGCCCCCGACGTCGCCGAGACCGGTGTCACCTTCGCCGAGAATTCGCTGCTCAAGGCCCGCACGGTGGCGCAGGCGACCGGGCTCGTGGCGATCGCCGACGACTCCGGCCTCGCCGTCGACGTGCTGGGCGGGGCGCCCGGCATCTTCTCGGCCCGCTGGGCGGGCCGCCACGGGGACGACGCCGCAAACCTGAGGCTGCTGCTGGACCAGCTGGCCGACGTTCCCGACGAATACCGCGGCGCCGCGTTTGTCTGCGCTGCAGCGCTGGCGGTGCCCGGTTCCGGCGGAGGTTCTGCCCCGGACGGGGGCCGGGAAGTCGTGGAGTACGGGCAGCTCGAGGGGACGCTCCTGCGCGAACCGCGCGGGGCCGGTGGATTCGGCTACGACCCGGTGCTGCAACCCAGCGGTCTGGACCGCAGCTGCGCGGAACTGAGTCCGGCGGAGAAGAACGCCATCAGCCACCGCGGGCACGCGTTCCGGGCGCTGCTTCCGGCGATCGTGGAGGCGCTGTCCGGGAGGTAGCCCGGCCCGCGGCAGCACGTGCGTTAACAATCGAAGGCGCCCCACACTGTGGGGCGCCTTCGGTTTGGGCTGTTGTGTCCGGACCGCCTGTCCGGACCGCCTGTCCGGACTGCCTGCCCGGAACGGGAGTTACGGGGTCTTGCGTTCCTCTTCGGGCTCGTGCTCCTCAAAGAACTCCTCGACGACGTCCGTGCCGTACTTGTCGGCCTGGCGCTTGGCGATGAAGCCGCGGGCGACCTCAACGCCAATCGGAATGACGGAGACCAGGACGATCATGATGAAGATGATGTCCAGGTTTTCGCGGACCCACGGGAAGGTATCGCCCAGCAGGTAGCCCAGCAGGGTGACGCCGCCGCCCCACAGTACGGCGCCGATGACGTTGAACAGGAAGAATTTGCGCTTGTCCATCTGCGCGACGCCCACGATCACCGGGACGAAGGTCCGGATGATCGGCACGAAACGGGCCAGGATCAGGGCCTTGCCGCCGTGCTTCTCGAAGAAGGCGTGGGCGCTTTCCACATTTTCCCGCTTGAAGAGCCGGGAGTTGGGCTTGTTGAAGATGGCCGGGCCGGCTTTGGATCCGATCAGGTAGCCGATCTGGTTCCCGATGATAGCTGCGATGATGATCAGTCCGACGAAAGCCCAGATATTGACCTTGATGGTCCCGGTGGCCACGAGCAGTCCGGCCGTGAACAGCATCGAATCGCCCGGCAGGAAGAAACCGATCAGCAGGCCGGTCTCAGCGAAAATGATGCCGCAGACCAGCAGCACCACCCAGGGCGCGAGGGCGGGGTCGGCCAGGAACACCTGGGGGTTCAGCCAGTCGGGCAGGAATGAGGCCAGCTGCGGCTGTACCGGGCCTGCGCCGCCGATTGTGGACACGGCAAAGTCGCTCAAAGCTAAAAGGTTCACCTGTCAAGGGTACTGGACGGCCGCCGTCGGGCGCTTCCGGGAGACGGGCACAGGCCAGGTAAACGACGCGGCGCAGAGGATGTCATGTGCGCGGCACGGGCGCTGCCGGTGCGGGCGGGCCGGAATCCGGCGGTAAAGTTGGAGCGTGGGTTTGGACTTTACGGCGATCGATTTTGAGACCGCGAACGGCTTCCGCGGTTCACCGTGCGCTGTTGGCCTGAGCAAGGTGCGCGGCGGAGAAGTGGTCGAGGAGGCCTCGTGGCTGATGCGGCCACCGGAAAACCACGACCGCTTCGACCACCACAACGTCCGGATCCACGGCATCAGGCCTGAACAGGTGGCCGGGCTGCCGCGCTTTGGTGAGCTCTTCCCGGAGATCGGCGCCTTCATCGGCGGCGATGTGCTCGCCGCCCACAATGCCGCCTTCGACCTCGGTGTGATCCGCTCCGGCCTCGAGGTTTCCGGCCTTGCGGGCCCGGCCTATGACTATGTCTGCACGGTGATGCTCTCCCGCCGCTGCTACTCCCTGGTATCCAATTCCCTGCCGTACGCGGCCGAGGAGGCCGGAGTTCCGCTGGTCAACCACCACGACGCCGCCGAGGACGCTCGGGCGTGCGCCGGGATCCTGATCGACATTGCTGCGCGCAACGGTGCCGGCAGCATTGCGGAGCTGTTCCTGTCCCTGGGACTGACAGTGTCGCGCCAGGGGGCCTTCGACCCGTTGCGGGACCCGCTCTCCAAGGCCAGTCAGTCGGCCCTGGACGCACTGGCCGGCGGACCGGCCGCGGCGGCTCCAGTCCGCGCCTACCAGCCAGGCTGGCCGGAAGAGGGCGCCAATCCGCTGCCGAGCGCCCTTGCCGAGCCCGGCCACCCGTTGTTTGGCCAGACCGTGGTGTTCACCGGCGAACTCGCCATCACCCGCCCCGAGGCGAAGATCCGTTCCGCCGAGCTTGGCGCCAGGCCGGAGAGCCGGGTCACGGCCCGCACCACCGTCCTGGTGGTGGGGGACGGGTTCGTGGCCGCCGACCTGCGTTCCGGCCGCCTCACCGGCAAGGCCCGGCGCGTGCTGGAGCTGCATGAACGGGGCCAGCGGATCGAGGTCCTCTCCGAGGGCGAATTCCTGCAGATGGTGGGCGGCCACGTCGCCTCCGCGGCGATTGCCTGACCCAGCCGGCCCCGGGAGAGCCCGGGGTCATACTGCGCAACAATCATTCCGCCCGGGGCGGTCATGCTCCTAGCCTTGGACGATGAGCAAACTGACCGCGGCACCTCCGGCATCCGCGCCTGCCCGGGACGGAATCAGCTGGCGGACCGTCTTCGCGTTTCCGAACCCGGTCAATGAGTACGCGGCCCGCATCACTGCAGGACTCGTGGTGCTGCTGTCCGTGGTGACGCTGCTGACCGGCTTCGGCTGGGGACTGGCCGTCATCGCCGCGGGGTTCTGGCTGCGCGTGGCGTTCGGCCCGCGGATCTCACCGCTGGCCCAGCTGTCCGTCAAGGTCTTGACGCCGCGGCTGGGGAAGACCCGGCTGGTCCCGGGCCCGCCGAAGCGTTTCGCGCAGGGCATCGGCGCGGCCGTGTCCACCGCGGCCGCCCTGCTGCTGGCCGTGGGGCTGGCGCCGGCCGCCTGGATTCTGCTCGCGGTCCTGATTATCGCCGCGTCACTGGAAGCGTTCGCGGGGTTCTGCCTCGGCTGCGCCATCTTCGGCTTCCTGCAGCGCCGCGGCCTGATCCCCGAGGACGTGTGCGAGGCCTGCAACAACATCTCGCTCCGCCGCGACTGAGCGCCGGGGCCACCCGGCCCCCGCGCACCGGCTCGCCCCCCGCACCTGCCGGCCCCACGCACCGGCGAGCGCCGGGGCACCCGGCCCTGCGCACCGCCTGGCGCCGGGCCAATGGCAGGTCAGGCTCCGGTGACCGCCGCCAGCTGCGACGCCATTCCCCGGATGACCTCCGGGGCCTCCAGCGCTGCGAGCCACTGCGCCGGAAGGCAGTCCTCGCCGTAAAACGTGCCCAGGATGTTGCCGGCAATCGAGGCGGTGGAGTCGCTGTCACCGCTGTGGTTCACCGCGACGGCGATGGCCGCGCGGAAGTGCGCCTCCGGGTGCCCGGCAGCCGCCGTCCGACCCGGTTCCGTGGCCAGGACCGCATACAGCGCGACGGCGAGTGCCTCCTCCGCCACCCACCCTTCGCCGAGCTCGCGGACCAGGTCCTCGGGCTCCAGCACCGCGCCTGCGGCGCCAAGCCGGAGGGCGGCCCCTAGCCTTGCGACAACATCGGGGTCCGGTTCCTCACCCTTGCGCAGGTGGCCGGCGTCCAGCTGTCCGAGGGCGTAATGCGCCGCCTCGCGCAGGCCCTGCCCGGCGGTCAGGGCATGGATGACGAGGCTGAAGATCCCGGCGCTCTGCCGGGCCGCGGGGTGCCCGTGGGTGAGCGAGGCCGCGTCGGCGCTGAGCTTGTAGATGGCGTCGGCGGCGATGTAGGGGATGAGGCCGAACGGGGCGGAGCGCATCACCGTGCCGCATCCCTTGGACTCCGGGTTGACGGGCCGGAAGAACGTTCCCATTTCCCCGGTGGACAGTCCGCTCAGGCAGGCGTTGCCCGGGGCGCGGCGGTGCTTGAGGACGGCGTGGGAATCGATCCAGCGGGGCGGCTGGAACGGCGCTGCCTCCGGGACCGGAACATCCTGGGTGGCGAGCCAGCGCAGGTACGCGAGCCACAGGCATGCGTTCGTGTCCGCGCCCACGCCCGAGTTGGCCCACTCCAGCGCCTCCAGCAGCCCGTCCACGGTGTAGAGCGTGAGCTGTGTGTCGTCCGAAAAGTGGCTGCCGCCGTCGAGCGCGGAAAAGTCCTGCAGACCGTCCGGGCCGAACCTGCCGCGGATGGCGGAGATGTCGTCGAATTCGACGGCGTACCCGAGCGAATCACCCAGCGCACCGCCCAACAGGCACCCGTGGATCCGGGAGGCGTGCGACGGGGCCGGGGGCGGTCCGGGGGTAGTGACGGGCTCGGTGCTCATGACTCAGAATTTTACCCCCGGCCGCGGACAGGTGCCGGACATCAGCAAACGGCGCCGCGAAAGTCAACACCGGGACAGCAGGGGACGGATGCGCGTACCAGCGTCGCGAAAGACCGGATCCACCCCTGGCTACCGGTTCTCGCTTGCCAAGGAGACGACGTTCCTGGACTGGATCAGAACCTCCCTGGCGCTGATCGTGGGGTCCCTGGCCATAGACCAGCTGTTCCCGGACATCGCCCCCGCACCGCTGCGGATCTCCATGTGCGTGGCGCTGGCGATCATCGGCGCCGTCCTGGCCGTCGTGGCCTACCGCCGCTGGGCGCAGATGGAAGTGGCCATGCGCACCAACCGCGAGCTGCCGTTTTCCGGTGTGATGCTCGTGATGACGGTGGGGGTAGCGGCTGCGGCGTTCATCCTGGCCGTGCTGCTCCTGGTGGCGCGGTGAGTGCCGCGGCCGTCCGGGACCCCGGGCTGCAGCCGGAGCGGACCTCCCTGTCCTGGACCCGGACGCTGCTGGCACTCTGTGCGGCCGACGTGCTGATCTGGCGCATCTGGGCGGTCGCAGCATCCTCTCCCGCCCCCGGCTCCGCCGCCTGGGAAGGGGAGGGAACCGCTGACTATCTGGGGGTCTGCGCCCTGACGGCGGTGGTGGCCACCGTGGTGCTGTGCCTCTGTGTCCTGGCCCGGGCACCGCAGCTCCGGGACTCCTCCGACGCGCCGCCGCGCTCCCTCATGCGCTGGGCCGCCGGGCTCCCTCATGCGCTGGGCCGCCGCCGGTGTGGTCGTGCTGGGCGGCAGCGCGGTCGCCGCGATTGCGCTGGGACGCTGACCCCGGGTCCAGCCAACGTCCAGACTCCGCTGGCAGACTGCTCGCTGACCCCAAGCAAAGGAATTCCAGCACATGATCACGCCTGCGTCAGCCCCCGCGTCATCCGGCCGGCCGGCCGGCCGGCACTCCGGATCCGGCCCGTCCCGGCCTGTTGGGCCGGCTGTCCGCCGAGGCTTTTGGGACCTTCTTCGTGGTGGTCGCCGGCCTGGGCGTTCCGCTGTTCACCATCCCGCAGTCGAACCCGCTCGCCGCCTCGCTGGCCGCGGGGCTGGCGGTGACCGCGGTGATGCTGGCGTTCGGGTACCTCTCCGGCGGGCACTTCAATCCCGCGGTGACGGCCGGAAACGCGATCGCGGGCCGCCTTAGGCCCGTTGACGCCGCGGCCTACGTGGGCGCGCAGCTGGCGGGCGCACTGCTAGCCGGGGTGACGCTCTTCGCGATCCTGCGCACCGTCCCCAACATCGCCGACACCAGGACCGCCTTTGACACGGTGACCGCCGGGTTCGGCGAGAATTCGATCATCCAGGTCCCGCTGGCCGGGGTGCTGCTTATCGAGGTGCTCGGCGCCGCCCTGCTGGTGGCTGTTTTCCTGGGCACCACCTCGGCCCGCAACCCGTCCCGGTTTGCGGCACCGTTCGCCGTCGGCCTGACCATGGCCGTGCTTCTGCAGTTCGGCCAGGCGCCCGGCAACACGCCCTTCAACCCGGCGCGCGCCACGGCGTCGGCGCTCTTCAGCAGCCCCGACGCGCTCGGGCAGCTGTGGCTCTTCTGGGTTGCACCGCTGGTGGGCGCGGCCGTGGCCGGACTGGTGTTCCGCGGCTCCGCCCAGTCGACGCCGGCCGCGGTTCCGGCGCCGGACACGGCTGGAACGGCTGGCACGGCCGACACGGCCGACACGGCCGACACGGCTGATGCGGATGCGGTGGGCGAGGATGAGGCCCGCGACTTCTTCGACAAGCGCGGCGAATAGCCCGCACCCCCGCACCGGACCCCCAGCTGCAACGCGGGGTCACTTCCGGCCCATCCCACGCCCCGGGACGGGCCGGAAGTGACCCCACGTTGCTGTCCCGGAGCGGTGGCGCAATCCTGTCGGTGCCAGCCGATACCGTAGGAACATGCGGTTATTGCACACATCGGACTGGCACCTGGGCCGGTCGTTCCACGGCGTCGGGATGCTCGATGCCCAGCGCGCCTTCATCGACCAGCTCATCACCTTCGTCCGGGACGAGGCAGTTGACGTCGTCCTGATCGCCGGCGACGTCTACGACCGCGCCCTGCCCGGAGTCGACGTCGTCCGCCTGCTCGACGATGCCCTGGTGGGCCTGACTGGCGCCGGCGCCGAGGTGGTGCTGACCAGCGGGAACCACGACTCGGCCATCCGGCTCGGCTTCGCCTCCCGGCTGCTGGAGCGCGGGGGAGTGCACCTGCGCACCCGGCTCACCGAGCTGGACCAGCCTGTGCTGTTTCCGCTCGACGCTGCTGATCCGGACGCCGGACCGGTGCTCGCCGTCTATGGCATTCCCTGGCTGGAACCGCGGCTGGTGGCCGAACAGCTCGGCGCCGACACCGCCAGCCACTTCGAGGTGACCCGGGCCGCCACCGCCCGAATCCGCGCCGACCTTGCAGCCCGGGCCGGAACCCGGACCGTCCATTCCGTGGTGCTCGCGCACACCTTCGCCAGCGGCGGCATCAGTTCCGACAGCGAGCGGGACCTCAGCATCGGCGGCGTCGGCGCTGTCCCGCTGGACCTCTTCGACGGCTTCGGCTACACGGCGCTGGGCCACCTGCACGGCCGGCAGGAACTCACTCCCGCCGTCCGCTACTCCGGTTCGCCGCTCGCGTACTCCTTCTCCGAAGCGCGGCACAAGAAGGGCAGCTGGCTCGTGGACGTCGATACGGCCGGCATCGGCGCGGTCCGCGAGGTGCTGTGGGAGGCGCCCCGGACCCTGGCCGTGCTGCGCGGCAAACTGGAGGACTTGCTCCTGGCTGAGGACCACGCCTGGGCCGAATCCGCGTACTGCCAGATCACCCTGACCGACGCCCAGCGACCGGCGCAGGCGATGGAACGGCTGCGCTCGCGGTTCCCCGACACCCTGGTGCTGGGGTTCGACCCGGAAGGTGCCGGTGCCGCCGCCACAACCAGCTACAGCAGCAGGCTCGCCGAGGCCGAGGACGACCTCTCCGTCTGCTGCGGTTTCCTGGAACACGTCCGCGGCCGGGACGCCGACGTCGGTGAGGCGGCGGTCCTCGCCGAAGCCCTGGAATCCGTGCGCCTGGAAGGAATTTCGCTGTGAGGATCCACCGTCTGGAGATTTCCGCCTTCGGACCGTTCGCCGCCACCGAACACATCGATTTCGACCGGCTGAGCGCCCACGGGCTGTTCCTGCTGAACGGTCCCACGGGGGCCGGCAAGACCAGCGTCCTGGACGCCATCTGCTTCGCGCTCTACGGTTCCGTGCCCGGGGCGCGGCAGGACGGCAAGCGGCTGCGCAGCGACCACGCCGAGCCCGCAGCCGAGCCCCGCGTCACGTGCGAATTCTCCGCCCGCGGGCGGCACTTCGAAGTCTCCCGTTCCCCCGCCTGGGACAAACCCAGCACCCGGGGCCGGAACGGGTTCACCGTGCAACAGGCCAATACCTTGCTCCGGGAACGCGTCGACGGCGAATGGATCGAAAAGTCCGGCCGCAATGACGAGGCTGGCGCCGAGATCACCGACGTCCTTGGCATGAACCGGGACCAGTTCACCCGCGTGGTGATGCTCCCGCAGGGCGACTTCGCCGCCTTCCTGCGCTCCAAGGCCACCGACCGCCTCGAGCTGCTGCAGAGCCTCTTCGGTACCCAGCGTTTCGAGGCCGTGGAACAGGAACTCGTCCGGAAGGCCCAGGCCGCCCGCACCGAGGTCGCCGGCCTCAACAATCAGCTCGACCTCCTGCTTGCCCGGGCGGAAACCGAAACGGCCACGCTGGAGCTCGACACCGCAGCCGCGCCGGACCGGGCCGACCCTGACTTGTTCCTCTCCTGGCTCCAGGTGCAGGCCGGCGCCGCTGCGGAGCGGCGCCGCGGCGCCGCGCTGGCGGCCGAGGTGCTGCGCGCCGGCCGCCTGTCCGCCCGGGACACCGCGGC
>NZ_JBVAYX010000035.1:0-34241 GCF_055412825.1 Pseudarthrobacter linnaei | reverse complement strand
GCGGCAGGTCGCCCCGCGGCCGCGACGCCGGCCGCGGCCCAGGCCGCACCGGCCCGGGCCGCCGCGCCCACACCGGCCGCCAGCTCCCCGGAAACCCAGGTCTCCGGCATCGTGCCCAACGAGACCGCACCGAAGCCGTCCGCGGCGGAGCAGACCCAGGCCGCCGTCGTGACCCCTGGCGCCGCTGGCCCTGCGGGCGGACAGCCCAAGGATGTCCGTGCCGCTTCGGAGGCTGAGCAGACCCGGGCCGCCGGGGTTCCCGTCACGTCAGGCCACGGCGCCCCCACCACGGTGAACCCGCAGGTGCGCCAGCAGGAGCCGATCGGCGCCACCGTCGACCCGGCAAGCCGCCCCGAGGAACACGAGGTCCCGGTAGTGCACGAGGCCTTCTGGTTCGCCGTCGCCCAGCCCCGCACCGCCGTGGAGGAGCACAGCGGCGTCGCAGCGTTCGTGATCGAACCCGGCGGCTGGGTGCTCGCCCTGGAGGACCGGGGCCACGAATTCCTGGTCCAGCACACCGATGGCCGCGTGGGCGTACTCCGCGACCTCAGCAACATCGAACGCGGTTAGCCAGCCCTGGTGGCCAGCGAGTCCAGCATTCCAGTGCCCGGCAGCGCCGTGGCCGACCCCGCGGGCGCGGGACTGGAAAGTCCCGGCATCAAGAGCGCGCGCCCGAAGAATGCGGGCGCCAAACGCGCCGGCGCTCGGGCTGAGGGGGAGTCACTGCTCGGGTTGAAGCGACGCGCCCGCCGGATCAACAAGGCGCTGGCGGAACAGTATCCCTACGCCCACGCGGAACTCGACTTCCGCAGCCCGTTCGAGCTGGTGGTGGCCACGGTGCTGTCGGCGCAGACCACGGATGTGACGGTCAACCAGATCACGCCCCGGCTGTTTGCCCGGTACCCGGATGCGCGGAGCATGGCCGAGGCGGAACCGGCCGAGCTGGAGGCCATCATCAAACCGACCGGGTTCTTCCGGGCCAAGACCCGGAACCTGATGGCGCTGTGCAACCGGCTCGTGGATGAGTACGACGGCGAGGTGCCGGGCCGGCTGGCTGATCTGGTGACGCTCCCCGGCGTCGGGCGGAAGACCGCGAACGTGGTGCTCGGCAACGCGTTCGGCGTTCCCGGGATCACGGTGGACACCCATTTCGGCCGGCTCGCCCGGCGGTTGGGCTGGACCGGGTCCGATGACCCGGTGCGGATCGAGTCCGACGTCGCGGAACTGTTCGCGCCCCGGGACTGGACCATGCTCTCGCACCGGGTGGTGTTCCACGGCCGGCGCGTGTGCCATTCCCGCAAGCCTGCCTGCGGTGCCTGCGCCGTGGCGAACTGGTGCCCGAGCTACGGGATGGGGGAGACGGACCCGGAGAAGGCGAAGAAGCTGCTGAAGTACGAACTGGCCCCGGGGCAGGAGGAGCTGCTCTCCAAGTTGCTCGCGGAGACCCACCGTGCCGCCGAAATCCGGATGGAATCCCAGAGGAAGCCGCTGTGACGGCCCGCCAGGACCTCATCAATCTGGTCGCCGCGGTGGAGGCCGGCACGGCGCCGTCCGCCGACCCGCGGTGGCGGGAACTCGTCGTCGAGCCCGGCGAGCGGGTCCGCCGGGCGGCGGTGCTGATGCTCTTCGGCTCCCTCGATGACGTCCCGGCGACCTCGGTCAAGCTGCTTGCCCCGGCCGATCTGGATGTCCTGCTGCTGCAGCGCGCCCAGACCCTGGATGACCATCCGGGCCAGGTCGCGTTCCCCGGCGGCGGCATCGACCAGGGTGAATCCGTGATCGCCGCCGCCCTGCGGGAAGCGGAAGAGGAAACCGGGCTGGATCCGGCCGGCGTCGAGGTCCTCGGCGTGATGCCGGAACTGGCACTTCCCCGCGGGAACTTCCTGGTCACCCCGGTCCTGGGCTGGTGGGCGTCCCAGTCGCCCGTGCGAGTGGTGGACTACGGCGAGTCCGCCCAGGTCTTCCGCGTTCCGGTCCGGGACCTGCTGGACCCGGACAACCGCGTGATGGCGACGGTGACCCGGGTGGGGCAGACGTTCCAGAGCCCCGCGTTTACCGTCAACGACGTGGTGGTCTGGGGCTTTACCGGGATGATCCTCAACCAGCTCTTCGACCAGCTGGGGTGGGCGGTGCCCTGGGACCGCAAGAGTATGCTCGACGTCGACACGTAACGCAGGCTCGACGGCTGGGGCGGGACCTAGCTGCGGGCCAGCCTGCCGCCGTGCCCCGTGGCCGACCTGGCGGGTACGGGCTTGCTACGGGCCTGGGACTTGTCGACGACCAGCCCGGTGGCGGCGTTCTCCCGCACGGCGTTGATGCCGGCGGCTGCGCCCTTGATCGTGTTGAACAGTGGTGAAACGGCGACCACCGTGCCGTCGGATGCCGTGAGCTTGAAGAAGTAGTTCTTCCCGCCGGCTTCGGCGATCTCAAAAATGCCAGCCAAGGTGCTGCCTCCCAATAATATGCGTCGTTGCATGGCCGGACCGTCGGATCACTGACCAGCTCTTTCGAGCGTAACTGCCGTCACGCGCGGCGCACAACGCTACCGGCGGGTACGTTACGGCGGGCTACTCCGCGCGGTTACTTGGCGTTGTCGTAGGAGTCCACAACCGCCACGCTGACCGGGAATTCCACCGGGATCCTGCCGAACAGCAGTTCCTTGGCGGCGTTTGCGGCTTCCTCGATGGCCCGGACGCAGTCCGCGACCGCGGCCTCGGGGCAGTGGACCATGACCTCGTCATGCAGGAAGAAGACCAGTTCCCCGGCGGGTCCGCCGTCCGCGCGCATGGCGCGGAGCCGGCGTCGCAGTTCGGCCAGCCAGCAGGCCGCCCAGTCTGCCGCGGAACCCTGGACAACAAAGTTGCGGGTGAACCGGCCCCGCGACCTGGCGATCGATTCCGCCCGGCGCTGTTCCTCGGCGCTGGTCGACTGCTGGCTCTGCCGCCAGCGCTCGGACGGCGGCGGGCTGCTCCGGCCCAGCCGCGAAGTGACCGTCCTGCCGGCCTCGCCCTCGCGGGCTGCCTGCTCCACGAAGCCCACGGCGCGCGGGTAGGTGCGGGTCAGCTGCGGCATCAGGCGCCCTGACTCGCCGGTGGTTGCCCCGTAGATCGCACCGAGCAGCGCCACCTTGGCTTTGGCGCGGTCCCCGCCGAAACCCTGCCCGGCGATGCCGGCGTACAGGTCCTTGTCCCGCGCAGCCTCGGCCATCTTGGAGTCCTGTGCGAGCGCCACGAGCACGCGGGGCTCGAGCTGGGAGGCGTCGGCGACGATCAGCTTGTGGCCCGGATCGGCATGGACGGCGCCGCGGATCTGGCGCGGAATCTGCAGCGCCCCGCCGCCGCGGGAGGCCCACCGCCCGGAAACGACACCGCCGACCACGTACTCCGGCTGGAACCGGCCGTCCTTCACCCAGGCGTCCAGCCAGGCCCAGCCGTTGGCCGCGTGCAGGCGGGAGAGCTTCTTGAAGGCCAGCAGCGGCTCGATCGCCGGGTGGCTGGATTCCTTCAGTTCCCACTGCCGGGTGGTCTTCACTTCGATGCCGTTCCGGTGCAGGGCCCGCATGAGATCCTGCGGGGAATCCGGGTTCAGCGACGGGGAATTCAGCAGCTGCCGCAGCTCGGCGGTGAGGGCCTCCAGCTTGGCCGGACGGTGGCCCGCAGGAGGCCGGGGGCCAAGGTAGTCCGCCAGAATCCGCTCATGCAGTTCCTCGCGCCACGGCACCCCGGTGTGCTGCATCTCCGCCGCAATCATGGCGCCCGCGGACTCGGCCGCGAGCAACAGCTGGAGGCGCTGCTTGCGGTTGTCGCCCTGGCGTTCGACGCCGGGCCCGCCCGCCTGGCCGAGCGCCGCCGCCTGGCCGAGCGCTTCCTGCTGGGCGGCGTATTCGGCGCGGAGGTCCCCGGGGCTGTGGCGGGGCGGTTTGCGCAGGCCGGGATCATCGAACAGGGCACCCTGGTCAGCCGGCGGGGGAGGTGGCTGCAGCGCCCGTGGCGGCGGCTGCAGCTCATCGTCCTGGACGAGTTTCTCCGCGTCCTGCGCATACGCGGTGTGGGCGGTGAACTCCGAATGGGCCAGAATCGCGCCGCACAACGTGAGGTCGTAACAGCGTTCCACCTCAACCCCGGCGGCGAGCAGGGCCGGGTACCAGTCCTGGGTGCGGTGCCAGATCCAGCGCGGCCGCCGCTTTTCAAGTTCACGCACGACGCCGGCCAGCTCGGCGGCGCTCACGGTCCGCGGCTCCGGTGTGGCCGGGTGCGGGGTGCCGTCCGCGGTGAGTTCCTGCAGGGCTGCGCCGTCGGCATGGGCGGCGAGCAACAGGTACATAGGGTCAATTCTGCCCTGCGGTGCGGAGTGCCCGTGCACCTGCCCTGGTGACCTGGCTTGTCCACATAGCGGCCGGCGCGGGTTACCGCAGGTTCCGGGGCCGGGAAGAGTGGGCGCATGAGCAGGCACCAGCTACCGCCGTCGGGTCCCGGTCCGGGTCCCGGGGCCGGCGGTCTGCTGGGTTCCGGGGCCGGGCCAGGCACTGCCGGACACACTGCGCCACGCACTGGGCCAGGCACTGCTCCACGCACCGGGGCCGGTGCTGGGGCCGCTGCTGCGCCGTGGGTGCCGGACGGGTCGGCGGAGACGCTGCTCGTGACGGGATTCGACGTGCTGCGCGGTGAAGTGGAACGCGTTGTGGCGGCGTCCGGCGGCCGGCTGCGCACGGTGGCGAACATCAGGGAAGCGGCACCTTTCTGGGACACTGCCGCGGCAGTGCTGTTCGGTAGCGACATCCGCGAGCTGCCGCCGCGGGGACGATCGCCGGCTGTGCTCGTTGGCCTCACCGGGGACGGCGACAGCCTCTGGCACCGGGCCGCCGCCGCCGGTGCCGAACGCGTCGCAGTCCTGCCCCAGGCCGCATCCTGGCTCGCCGAGTACCTCAGCCGCTCCCGCGCTCCCGAACCCGGCGGACTCGTCCTCGGGATTGTCGGCGGTTGCGGCGGCGCTGGCGCCAGCACGGCAGCTGTCTGGCTGGCCCATGCTGCCGCCCGGGAAGGCCTGCGTGTCCTGCTGGTGGACGGTGACCCGTGGGGCGGGGGTCTGGAGCTGGCGCTCGCCGCGGAGGAAGCGCCAGGTCTCCGCTGGCCGGATCTGGCGGATGCCAGCGGCACAATCGATCCCCGCCAGCTCGCCAACTCGCTTCCCCTGGCCGGGGGATTCCCCTTCCTGTCCTGGCCCGGGAACAAGGAGCGCCACAGCGGCGTGGAGCACGCGGTCGTGGCCGGGGTGCTTGACGCCGCCCGGCGCGGTTTCGAGCTGGTCCTCGTGGACATTGGCCGGGGTCCGGAAGCGCTGCGGACTTTCGCGTGGGACTGCGACCGGATGATAGTTGTTGCCCCGGCGCTGTTGCGGGCGGCGGTGGCCACGGCCCGGCTCCTGCAGGACCTCCCTGCGGTGGAGACGGTGCTGGTGGTGCGCGGCAAACCCGGGGCCTCGCTGGATGCAGAGCTGATTGCCGAGTCCGTCGGGTTGCCCCTGGCCGGGATCATGCCGGACGTCAAACGCGCTGCGGCCGCCACGGAACTCGGGCGTCTGCTGGACACCGGACGGCAGCGCAATGTCCGGCGGTTCGCCGGCATGCTCCTTGGCTTTGGCGCTGGAGCCACCGGATGAGCGCCCACTCGGCACCGGGCCCCCCGGACGCCGGTGCCGGTCCGGGCGGCCCGCGCTACCGGCCGCCGGGCCGGGCCTCCGTTGACGCGCGGCTGCTGGAGTCTGTCCGCGAATCCGTGCTGTCCGACGTCGGGCCGGTGACCCCCTCGCGCGTGGCGGCCGCCGTGCAGGCGAGTGGCCGCCTGCTGGGGACCGCCGGAGCCCTGGCCGCGGTTGAGGGAATCAGTGCGGAACTGAACGGCCTCGGGCCCCTGCAGGTCCTGGTCCGGGACCCGGCCGTGACCGACATCTTCGTCAACGGACCGGGCTCCGTCTGGCTGGACCGCGGCGGCGGGCTCGAAAGGGCGCCGGTCGCGTTCTCCGGTGAACCGCAGGTCCGGGCCCTGGCAGCCCGGCTTGTGTCGGCCGGCGGGCGGCGTCTGGACGACGGTTCCCCCTGCGTTGATGTCAGGCTCGACGGCGGGTTCCGGGTCCATGCCGTCCTTCCGCCGATCTCCACAGCTGGGACGCTCCTGAGCATCAGGATCCGGCGTGAACGGGTGTTCTCGATGGACGAGCTGCGGCGGAACGGAATGTTCGGGACCGCGGTGCAGACCGTGCTGGAGCGGATGGTGGAACGGCGCCTGAGTTTCTTGATCAGCGGCGCCACCGGGTCGGGGAAGACAACACTGCTCGCCACGCTCCTCGGTCTGTGTCCGTCCGGCGAGCGGCTGGTCCTGATTGAGGACGCCTCGGAACTGAACCCGGTGCACCCGCACGTCGTCTCGCTGGAGGCACGGCACGGCAACCTCGAAGGCGGCGGCGCCGTGGATTTGGGCGAGCTCGTGCGGCAGTCCCTGCGGATGCGGCCGGACCGGCTGGTCGTAGGGGAGTGCAGGGGTGCCGAAGTGCGTGAACTGCTCGCTGCCATGAACACCGGACACAGCGGTGGCGGCGGAACCATCCACGCAAACACCGCGGCCGACGTGCCGGCGCGGCTGACCGCGCTGGGTGCGCTGGCCGGGATGGGGCAGGACGCCGTCCGGCTACAGGCGGTCAGCGCCCTCGACGCCGTGGTCCACGTGGAACGGATAGACAACGGGCGGACCGTGGCCTGTGTCGGAGTGCTCGAAGACACTCCGGCGGGTTTGGTCGTGGGCTCCGCGCTGGACATTTGCGCCGGCGTCGTCCGCGGTGCGCCGGCGTGGCCGCGGCTGGCAGCCCGCCTAGGAATGAACCCGTCCTGGGTGGAGCCGGAATGACCGCCCTGCTTTTCGGAGTGCTCGTCCTCGCCGTGTTCCTGGCTCTCTCCCCGCCGGGAACCCCGCGCCGCCGGATTCGCGCAGCCTTGGCCGGAGCGCGGGGCAGCCCGGCCGCCGGCCCTGCTGCGCGTCCGCGCGGAGTGCCCCGGTGGCGGCATCGGAGCGCCCCCACGGTGTCGATCACCCTGCTCGTGCAGCAGATGGCGGCTTTGCTCCGGGGCGGCCGCAGCCCCGCGCGGTTGTGGGATGAGTTGTGGCTGATGCATGGAGGCGATCCCGCCGCGCCCATGTCAAGAGAAGGGGTTCCGGTCCGGAGCCCGGCCCTCGCCCCGGGATCGGCGCGGGTGCTTGCCGCAGCCAGCGCCGCCGCGGTGTGCGGGTCTCCGGTCGGAGCGGCCATCCGTTCCGCCGCGGCCGGCTCCGGCGCAACGGAGTCCGGGAAGACCCGGGCGAGTGGTCCAGGCGAGGACGTCCGTGCGCGCGGCGTCTGGTTCCAGCTCGCCGCGTGTTTTGACGTCGCCGAGGCCGCCGGCTGCCCGCTGGCGGACGTGTTGACGCGCTTCGCCGCCCAACTTGAGGCCGAAGACGACGCCGAGGCCGCCCGGCAGACGGCGTTGGCCGGGCCCCGTGCGACCGTTCGCCTGCTGACGTGGCTTCCATTCCTGGGCCTAGGCCTGGGCGTGCTGCTGGGTGTGGACCCTGTCTCCGTTCTACTGGGAACCCCCTTGGGTGTCGCAGCGCTCGCGATGGGCCTGGCCCTCACCGCGGCCGGCCGGATCTGGTCGGCGCGGCTCGTCCGTAGGGCTGAGGGGCCTCCGCCATGACAGCGGACGCCGCGGGTCTTGCGGTGCTGGCGTTTCTGGCAGCCGCGGCCGTGACCGCGTTTTCGGACCGCGGCATGGCCAGACGGAGACTCCGGCGCCAGACGCAGCCCGCCCCCACCTCCGGGAACCCATGGCGTGTAGAACACGGCCACGAACCGGCCGGTGAATCCTGCGGACCCGGGCTCGGCGATGCGGCAATGTTGCTGGAACTGATCGGTGCGATGCTCGAGGCGGGAGCCGGACTCGGCCGCGCACTGGCGCTCGTAGCCGAGTTAGCCGCGCCCGAAATCCGAAGTCCGCTGCGGCCGGTCGTCGCGGCACTCGCCGTTGGCGCCGACTGGGACACCGCATGGCGGAGCTCCGAGGTCCGTGCGGCGGGACTCCTTGCCCTGCGCGATGCGCTGGGGTTTGCCGCGCTGACCGGCGCACCATCCTCCTCCATCCTCTACGCCCAGGCGGCGCGCCTGAGGCGCGAGCGGTTCCGGACCGCGGAGAAAAAGGCCGCAGCCCTGGGGGTGAAGCTCGTGGTGCCGCTCGGCTTGTGTTCGCTGCCGGCCTTCATCTGTTTGGGGGTCGTTCCGGTACTGCTGGCGATGCTGCCGCGTTGACCGCGGAGGTGGAAGAGAGTGGCAGGAGCGGTATTCCTCCACAGTCCGCGTTGGGGGTCGGTTTTCCACTTGGCTGGATGAGCGGCTTCCGGGTTGCCGTCCCAGCCGGAAGAGTCAAGGAACAGCCGGCGGTCCCGCCGGAACCCAAGGAAAGGAACAAGCCATGTCACTCCATCCCGCCGCCCCTGCCGGCACCCGCAGGGGACTGAAAGTCCATCCTGAAACGGAGCGCGCTGAGATCCACCAAATCCATCCAGAAGCCAGTGCCGCCGACCCGCTCAGGGGGCCGAAAGCCAAGGTGCCGCGATGGCTGCGAAGGCTGTTGGGCTCGGAGGCTGGAATGGCGACTGCCGAATATGCCATTGCCACGCTCGCCGCTGTCGGGTTTGCCGGCATCCTCGTGTTCATCATGCGCAGCGACGAGGTCCGGGGTTTTCTGCTGAACCTCATCCGTACGGCGCTCGCCTTGCCATGAACTGCGGATGGCCGGCCGGAAGAGTGAAAGGGGCAGCGCCGTCCCCGCAGGCCGCCGGGCACCCCCGATGGCGGCAGCGCGCGGGCGGCCCGTGCAGCGGCGTCGTAACCGCCGAATTCGCTGTGGCGCTGCCCGCAGTCCTGCTCCTGCTGGCCCTGCTGCTGACCGGCTCAGCAGCAGGAATCACTCAGCTACGGCTGGAGGAAGCGGCCCGGGCCGGTGCCCGGGCCCTGGCCCGGGGGGAGGATGCCGCCGCCGTGGAAATGATCGTTCGCCGGCTCGCAGGTGCTTCAGCAGCGTCGGCGGTGACGTCCGGGGGCGGATGGCTCAGCGTGACGGTCTCTGGGAAGGTTCCAGGCGCCGTTGGCTCGCTCCTTCCCTGGACTCTCACGGCCCGCGCCTGGACCAGGGGCGAAACGTCCGGGCCCTCGGCCGCGGCCCGGGTCCCCCCGACCTGGCGCCATCAGCTGCAAGGTCTGGCCGCATGAGCCAGCCGGGCAGCCGCAGGACACCTCGGATCGAGCACCCGGGCCTGTCGGGCGGACCCCCGGGGCGGCCGGAGCCCGGGGTTCCCCCGGGGCGCCCTGAGTCAGCGCTCCCCGGCGAGCCCGGGGAGCGCGGCGCCGGAACGGTCCTGGCCCTGGGGCTGGGAATGCTGGTCGTGCTCGCCGCCATCCTGATCGCACTGCTTGCCCAGTCGGCCGCGATGGCTTCCCGGGCGGCGGCCGCCGCAGACCTTGCGGCCCTTGCCGCCGCCGACGCTGCCCGGGGGATCACTCCGGGAGACCCCTGCGCCGTCGCCGTGGACGTGGCATACCGGAACGGCGCCAACGTGCTTAGCTGCGCGGAAGGCGCCGGGCACACGGTCCAGGTCCGGACTGAACTCACTGTCCGTACGCCCCTGGGTGCGGCCACCGGTCTCGCAAGGGCCGGGCCGCCTCCGTGAGCGGGCAGCAGGGGCCGCGGCTACGCCTGCAGCGGTGTCACGGCGTGGTCCGGATGCCCGGTACGCATCTGGTCCGTGGCGTCCTGGAGCAGCACGTCGATGAGGGTCACGGCGGCGTCCTTGTCGAGGGGGTTGTTCTTGTTGCCGCACTTGGGCGACTGCACGCAGGACGGGCAGCCGGACTCGCATTCGCAGGCCTTGATCGCGTCGCGGGTGGCGGCAAGCCAGACCCGGGCCTTGTCGTAGCCGCGTTCGGCGAAGCCTGCCCCGCCGGGGTGGCCGTCGTACACAAAGATGGTCGGAACTCCAGTGTCGGCGTGGATCGCCGTGGACACTCCGCCAATGTCCCAACGGTCGCTGGAAGCAACCAGGGGCAGGAGGCCGATGGCCGCGTGCTCCGCAGCGTGCAATGCGCCCGGGAACTGCGCCTCGATCAGCCCCGCACCCGTCAGCGAGCGGTTGTCCATAACAAACCACACTGCCTTCGTGAACAGGTCCCGGGCACCCAGCTGCAGCGGCTCCTCACCAAGAATCTCATTGGAAATCAGCGCCTTGCGCTGGAAGGAGACCACCTGCGTTGTGACCAACACGTCCCCGAAATGCACGGCCACATCGCCCCACTGGGTGGTGCGCTGCGTCTCAAGCACCTCGATCTGGGTCACATCCCGAGCAGTGGTGTAGTAGTCCGGGTTCGCCCGGCGCACCACCACACAGTGATCGTCCTCATTCAGATCCTCCACCACGTAGGTCTCGCCCTGATGGACGTAGATCGCCCCCGTGTGGGCCTGGTAATGCGTCTGCGGGGAATCCATGGTCCCGAGCAGGGACCCCGTGTCGGCGTCCACGATGCTCACCGGTCCGCCGCCGTCAGCCCTCAGGTTCACCATGGCCGCGGCGTTTTGCGGGTGGGTCCAGAACCACCCCGCGGGACGTCGGCGCAGATATCCCCGGGCCACCAGCTGGTCCAGCAGCTTCTCGGACGTGGCACCGAACAGTTCCAGCTCGGCATACCCCAGCGGCAGTTCGGCGGCGGCGGCGCACAGATGGGGACCCAGCACATAGGGATTGGAGGGATCGAAGACGGTGGCCTCCACCGAGACGTCGAAAATCGCCTCGGGGTGGTTTACCAGATAGGTGTCCAGCGGGTCATCGCTCGCGACGAAGGCGGCGATGGCATCCTGGCCGGCCCGGCCGGCCCGGCCGATCTGCTGGAACAACGACGCGCGGGTTCCCGGCCAGCCGGCCACGAGCACGGCGTCGAGGCCGGAGATGTCGATTCCCAGCTCCAGAGCCGAGGTGCTGGAGACCCCAAGCAGCTCGCCGGAGCGCAGCGCTTTCTCCAAGGCCCTGCGCTCCTCCGGCAGGTAGCCCGAACGGTAGGCCGCGACCCGCTGCGGCAGGCTGGGATCGACCTCGTCGAGGAGGCGCTTGGTGATGGTGGCAATGGTTTCCGCGCCGCGCCGGGACTTGATGAACGCAATGGTCCGCACCCGCGAGGACACCAGATTGGCCAGCAGATCCGCGGTTTCCGCCACGGCCGTGCGCCGCTCCTTGGCGCCGTTCTCGCCGCGGAGTTCAGTCAGGGCAGGCTCCCAGAACGCGACGGTCGTGGAGCCGTGGGGTGAGGAGTCCTCGGCCACGGCACGGACCGGAGCGCCGATGAGCCGGCCGAACGAGGTGCCGGGCTCGGACGCCGTGGCGGAGGCTGCGATGAACACCGGCCCGGCTCCGTCCGGGCTGTAGTAGGCGCAGATGCGGCGCAGCCGGCGCATCAGATTGGCCACATGGGATCCGAAGACGCCGCGGTAGCTGTGTGCCTCGTCCACGACCACGTAGCGCAGCCGGCGGAAGAACCGTGCCCACCAGGCATGGTTGGGGAGGATCCCGAAGTGAAGCATGTCCGGGTTGGCCAGGATGAAGTTCGCGTGGTCCCGGATCCAGCGGCGGGACGCGGGGTCGGTGTCGCCGTCATAGGTCTCGGCCCGGATGGTGGGGAGTTTCAGCGCCCGGATCGCGGCCAACTGGTCGGCGGCCAGGGCCTTGGTGGGGGAGAGATACAGGGTGACGGCGCCGTCGTCGTGGATTTTGCCCGGATCGGCGAGGACCCGCAGTTCGGAGCGGTGGATCGCGTCCAGCGCCGGCAGCTGGTAGGCCAGCGATTTTCCGGAGGCGGTGCCGGTGGCGATGACCACGTGCTCGCCACCGTGGGCGAGGTCGGCGGCCTGGATCTGGTGGCGGTAGGGCTGGTGGATGCCCAGCGTAGCGTAGGCGTCCACGAGATCGGGGTGGGTCCACTCAGGCCAGGGCGCGTGCACGGCCTGGCGCGCGGGAATGGTGCGCACATGGCGGAGCTGTTCCGGGTCCGGGCCGCGGCCCAGCAAAGGAATCAGGGACTCATGTGGGTTCACTCGTACATTCTTTCACCCGGGCTCAAATCGCCCGGCGCATGTGACCCGCCGGCCCAGGGTCTCAGCCCACGGACAGGTCCGAGCCCTCGTCCGAGGCGGAGAGCATCAGTACATGGCTGACCGTGGTCCAACCGAGGTGTGAGTAGAGCTCCTGCCCATCGAGTGAAGCGAGCAGCAGCCCGGTTTCGACGTCGTGCTCGAACGCCTGGGCGGCGAGGGCGCGCATGATGAAGCTGCCCAGGCCGCGGCGCTGGTACCCGGGCTCGGTGATGATTTTGTCGAAGATCGCGGTATCGCCCACCACAAACATGCGCCCGCTCGCGGCCACCTCGTCCCCGGCATGGACCACGGCATGGTGGACACCGTCAACCCGTGACGGAACCCACGTGAGATCGTCATCCGGAAGCCAGGGATCCTCGGCGTCCTGGGTCTCCATGTCCACGATCATCATGGTCTGCGAGGCGGATGTGACGTTGAGCCCGTGCTGCCGGGCCAGCAAATGGTACCGCGCAACCTCATTCGTGAGAACCGTGAGGATCCGGGCGGGCACTTCCGTGGTGGCAGAGGCCAGCGCCGCAAACTCCGCTTCGGACGGATCATGGGCGAAGTATTCCCATTCGTGGGTGGTGTCCGCCCGCAAAGCGGCCGGGAACCTGCCCTCCCTGCGCGTCTCATATCCCCGGCAGCCGGCCCAACCGGTGACCCAGATTTCCAGCAGATGAGTGGTGTCTTCAACCATGGCCTCAAGACTCATGTGATGAGCGTATTCCAGCCCCGCCACAAGCAACAGGGGCCGGGTCCGGGAACAGGTCTTGCTTACGTAATTGTGACCGGACCGGCCCTCCGGCGCCGGCGGGCCGGGGTCTGGACCGCGCTCCCGGGCTGCGCTCCCGGGCTGCCCGGGAGCGCGGCCGGCGGCGTGTGGCTTTCGGTCCACCCAGTACCCTTAAAAGGTGGCTTTGAACAGAATTGTGCTCTTTTACGGCTTTACCCCTCTGGCCGACCCGGATGCCGTCCGGCTCTGGCAGCGTGCGCTTTGCGAGAAGCTTGGCCTGACCGGCCGCATCATCATCTCCAAGGACGGCATCAACGCGACCGTCGGGGGTGAGCTGAACGCGGTCAAGCAGTACGTGAAGACAACCCGGGAATACACGGGCTTTCACGGTATCGATGTGAAGTGGTCTGACGGCGGCGCGACGGACTTCCCCCGGCTGAGCGTCAAGGTCCGCGACGAGATTGTCTCTTTCGGGGCCCCCGGGGAGCTCAGGGTCGATGCCGGCGGCGTCGTCGGTGGCGGTACGCACCTCTTGCCCGAGGAACTGCACGAGCTCGTGGCGGCGCGGAAGGAGGCCGGCGAGGAGGTCGTGTTCTTCGACGGCCGCAACGGCTTCGAGGCCCAGATCGGCAAATTCAAGGACGCGGTCGTCCCGGACGTGGCCACCACCCACGACTTCATCAGGGAACTCGACTCCGGCAAGTACGACGTGCTCAAGGACAAGCCGGTGGTCACGTACTGCACCGGCGGCATCCGCTGCGAGGTGCTGTCCAGCCTGATGGTGAACCGCGGCTTCAAGGAGGTCTACCAGCTCGACGGCGGGATCGTCCGCTACGGCGAAACCTTCAAGGACCAGGGCCTCTGGGAGGGGTCCCTCTACGTGTTCGACAAGCGCATGCACCTCGAATTCAGCGCGGACGCGAAGACCATCGGCGCATGCGTCCGCTGCTCGGCGCCGACGAGCAAATTCGAGAACTGCTCCAACCCGTCCTGCCGTACGCTCACGCTCTACTGCTCGGACTGCGCCGCCAGCCCGGAGACGCTCCGCTGCCCCGACGGATGTGCGGCACGAATCGGTCCTGCCATGGGCCAGTCCGCCTGACGTCCTGCGGGCCTGGGGTCGCAGACCGGCGCGGGACCTCAGATGCGGCTTACCCGGTAGGCGAAGTTGGCTCCAGTGTCAGCTTCCACTTTGATGGTCAGCACGGCGTCGGCGCTCAGATACACGACGTTTACCCGTGAAGTTCCGCAGCGCAGGTCAAGGTCCACCAGATCCTTGTCCTCGTAGTCGATACTGAACGAGACCCGTCGCGGGCTCCGGCAGACGAGGGTCAACGAATAGCTGCCGCTGGGCAGTTGGGCAGTTGTCTCCTCCCGTTCCTCATCTTCCTCGAGGGTGCCGTAGCCGGTGTGGAAGACCTCGCCTTCGGTGGCGGGGAGAACCTGTGCCAGCCACGCATCCAGCTCGGCCCCGGAAACAGGCTGGCGCGTCGCCGGATCCCCTGGCAGCGCCGCATCGGTAAACGCCTGGGCGGATGCAGACGCCGTCCCGCTGGCAGAACCGTCGTCGTATTCGTAGGCGCAACCGGCCAGAGCCATTGCCACGGCCAGCATCAACGAAAGTCCCACGGCTGATGCCGTGCGAATCCGTGCCACGCTCGTCACTGGAACAGTGGGCATAGCCGGACTGTAACCCCGCCCCTGCCCGAGCGCCAGAGTCTAATGGCGGGTGAAATTAGCGTGCCGCCGGTGTTTACTGCCTCGACTCGGTGAAGCTGATCCGGACCCCTGCAACGGCGCCGCTTCCGGGCCCCGGGCCGCCGTCGCCATACCGGATGAGGTGAGCCGATGCAGTCCCGGGGAGCAGGTCGGCCAGCCCTTCGGCGACGCTCCAGCAGTCGAGGGTTCGCTCCAGGAGCGTGCCGTCCTGGGGCGCGCCGTGGGTAACGGACAGGTGCGCATGGGGTGCCCCGACGCAGGCTGCGGTGACTTTGTACTGGCCGGCCCGGTTGATAGTGCCCGACGCCGCGAGTCCTCCGCTGCTGGTGTCGCCAATTCCGCCCGACCGGCCGAAGAAACGGCGGCCACCGCCAGCAACAGTGCGGCCCGGACCGGCCGGTGCTTACCCCCAGTAGCAGACACGCACCGAGCATAGCGGCGGGCATTGCACACAAGTCCCGGCGCCCCGCCGTGTCGGGTGCAGGCTGCTACGCCGCAGGCACCAGGTGGTAGGCGTAGATGAGCGGGGCATCCACACTTGAGGTGCTGATCTGAAGCGTGCCCGCGGCGGGGACTTTGATGCGTGCCGTCTCGCGGCTGCCGTTGCAGGCCGCGCCGGCCTCGGTCAGCCTGGCGCCGTCGAGGGACACGTCGAAGAAGGCCTTGCCGCCGCCCTCACAGGTGATGGTCAGGACGTAGTTGCCCGCCCCAATCCCGGGTGCGGTCTTGACGGCTGGATCCCGGGTGAGGATCTTTCCCGCATCTTCGACCACTACCCCCGCGGCGGAGGGAAGCGCCGTCGCCTTCCACTCCGGCACATTGGCCGACTCGATGGAACCGGCTGAGGAGCACGCGGCTGCGGCCAGGACGACGGCGGCGCCCGCCGCGAGCGCGGTCGCGGCCCGCCGGACGCGCCGGGGGCCGGGGGAAGAGAAGAGCATGATTCCAACTTACCGCCGTTGCGGCCGGCAGTTGACTCCCCGGCCGCCGGCTGTGTCTGCCACCGGCCAGTTCCAGCAGTTCCCGGCTGCCGTCCGGCTGGCTGACGAGCACGTCGGGCTGCCGGGCGGTGTCCGTGCAGTGCTGGCTTGCCTCGGTCCCGCGCCAGTGCACGTCCAGGCGTGGGCCTTGACCTTGACGTAGCGTCAAGCTTTAGCATCGGGTTACCGGCCCGGACACGGCGGCCGGTTCCGGAACCGGAAGGGGCAGCCACGTGGAATGGTCCGTGCAGCAGATCGCCAGGATCGCCGGGACCACGAGCCGGACACTGCGCCACTAAGACGACGTCGGGCTGCTCAAGCCCAGCCGGACCGGCGGCAACGGCTACCGGTTCTACGACCAGGCCGCCCTCGTGCGGCTGCAGCGCATCCTGCTCCTGCGGGATCTGGGTCTGGGGCTCCCGGCCATCGCCGAGGTCCTCGGCCACGAGCCCGATGCCGTCACGGCACTGGGCCGGCACCTGGACTGGCTCCGGCAGGAACAGGACCGGCTGGCACGGCAGATCGCCTCGGTCCGGCAGACGATTGAAGCAATGAGAGAGGGAGGAAAAATCATGGCGGAGAAAATGTTCGACGGCTTCGACCACACCCACTACCAGGACGAGGTCGAAGAGCGCTGGGGCAAAGACGCGTACGCGCAAGGCGACTCCTGGTGGCGCGGCATGGATCCGGCCGGGCAGGACGCCTGGAAGCAGCGTTCCCGGCAGCTGGGCGGCGACTGGACCGCGGCAGCGGAGTCGGGTGTCGCCGCGGACAGCGCCGAGGCGCAGGAGCTGGCCCGGCGGCAGGTCGAATGGCTCACCGGAATACCCGGCACGCCCGCCTCGGCCTCCGCCGCCGGCAGTAACGGCGACGTGAGGGGCTACATCACCGGCCTCGGCGAGATGTACGTTGCCGATCCGCGCTTCGCCGCGAACTACGGCGGCGAAGCCGGGGCAGCCTTCGTCCGCGACGCCCTCCGGATCTACGCCGCGAAGCACCTCTAGCCCCACGCCTCCAGCCCCTCCCCGGCGGCCGATGTCTCCACCCACTGCCGGCGGCCCCGCGCCCACCGCCGGCCCGGCGGCCGACGTCTCCACCCACTGCCGGCGGCCCCGCGCCCACCGCAGGCCCGGCGGCCCCGCGCCCTGGGCAGGCTAGCCCCGGGGCTGCCGGGCCGGGACTAAACTTGTCCGGTGACTCCCTCAACGCATTTCACGGCCGGCAACACCCCCGACGCCCCGCGCAGCGACCTCCCCGGACTGCTCGACGCCCTGGCGGCGGACCTGCGCGGCATCGGCTACACCGTCGACGGCGTCGCCGAACTGCTCGGCGCGGCCGCGCACAGCGCCCTGGGCCGGGACCAGCTTGTTCCCGCGCTGATCGTCACCGAGAGGGCCCGCCGCGGGGAGCCGACGGCGGCGGCGCTCGCCGCCGTCGTCCGCTTCTGGCTGCTGGCCGAACCGCAGCCCGCCGCCACCCTCGACGCGGCCCTGCCTGGCATCCGCACCGCGGGCCTGCTGGAACTGGGCCTCGTGGAGCCCTCCGCCGACGGCCTGGTCCAGGCGAAGGTGGACCTGCGGCCCTACGGTTGGGACGGAACCCCCGGCGGAGACGGCGTCAGTGGCGGCGCGGAGCTCTGGGTGGCCAGCGATCTCGCCGCCCACCAGCGCCCCGGAGTGCTGCGCCACGACCACGTCCTCGGGATCGGGCAGGCCTCCACCACGCTGGTGCAGGTCACCGCCCGCCGGCACGTGGCCCGGGCGCTGGACCTCGGCACCGGCTGCGGCATCCAGACCTTCCACCTGCTCCACCATGCCGAGCACGTGACCGCCACCGACATCTCCGACCGCGCCCTCGCGTTCACCCGCTTCAACCTGCTGCTCAACGCCGGCGAATTGCACCTGGACCCCTCCGACCCGGAAGCCCGGGTGAGCCTGCGCCGGGGCTCCCTGCTCGATCCGGTGGCGGGCGAGGAGTTTGAACTGGTGGTCTCCAATCCGCCGTTCGTGATCACGCCGCGCAGCCTCGGGGAGGCTGCCACGGACCAGTTCACCTACCGCGACGGCGGCCTGCCGGGCGATGACATCGTCGCCTCGCTGGTCCGGACCCTCCCGTCGGTCCTCGCCCCCGGCGGGACAGCCCAGCTGCTGGGCAACTGGGAGATCCCGGCGGGCGCGGCCTGGGACGAACGGCCGCAGGGCTGGACCGGCCCGGACGCGGACGCCTGGTTCATCCAGCGCGAGCAGGTCAGCCCAGAACAGTACGCCGAGACCTGGCTGCAGGACGCCTCCGAGGCCCGCGACCGGCGGCTCTACCAGGACTCGTACGCCGCGTACCTGGACGATTTCGCATCCCGCAACGTCGAGGCCATCGGCTTCGGGATGATCTGGCTGCGGCGGCCCGCCGAGGGCACCGCTCCGGTGCTGAGGCGCTTCGAGGAGATCACCTATCCGATCGAGCAGCCCGCCGGCCCGCACCTGGGCGCTGCCGTGGAACGCGCCGACTGGCTGGCCATCCATGACCTGGCGGCGGCGCACCTGCTGGTGGCCGAGGACGTCACCGAGGAACGGCACCAAAGACCGGGAGCCGAACACCCCGGCGTCATCCTGCTGCGCCAGGGTGCCGGGCTGCGCCGCACGAACCTGCTCAGCACCGAGTTGGCCGGCTTTGTCTCAGCGTGCGACGGCGACCTGTCCGTCGGGCAGATCACCGGTGCCCTGGAGGCGCTCCTGGGCGGGGGCGAGGACTGGGACACCGGGACCTTCCGCGCCGGACTCCTCACCGAAGTGGGGAACCTGGTCCGCGACGGCTTCCTGCTGCCCGCCTGACGCAGCGGCTCCGTCCACGGAGGTGGCCGCGCCCAATGTGGCGGCTGCGGGAACGGCGGCTGCTGCGCCCTCGCGGCCGTAACGCGGCAGAACATACGCCGTGACAGCCAGGGCCGCCAGCACCCCGCCCACGCCGGCGACCAGGAAGCTCACCCGGATAGGAAGCAGGGCACCGAGCAGACCGCCCAGTGCGAGCGCCCCGATGGTGACGGCCCGGGTCATGCCGCCGATGATCGCCATGGCCTGGCCGCGTCCGGTTTCCGGGATCCGCATGATCGCAATCGCCCCGAAGCACGCGTTCAGCACCCCGCAGGTGACCCCCATGGCGGTGTACGCCACGAACAGCAGTTCCATGTTCGGCACCAGGGACATGATCCCCAGGAGGGCCGAGGTCAGGGCCATCGAGACCAGCAGTGCGCGCAGCCGCGTGGGTGGGGTCCCGATCCGGCTGGCCAGCCCTGCCCCGGACGCCATCCCGAGACCGAACGACGCGGCCAGCAGCCCGTATTGCGTTTCAGTGGCGCCGAGCACGTCGCGGGCCAGGAACACCTCAAGGACGTTGGTCGCCTCGCCGACGGTGATGAAGAACAGCGCGCCCAGGACCAGGGCCCAGACCAGGCCGTCGCGCCGGATCAGGCGCAGCCCGTCCAGCAGGGCAGGGTCCTCTTTGCCGACCCGCTCGGCGGCCGTGCCGCGGCGGGTCCGGATGAGCATGGCGCCCGCGCCCATCGCCAGATAGCAGCCGCTGGCCACGGCAAACACCAGGCCGGATCCGCCCCAGCCGCTGAGCAGCCCACCGGCCGCCGGACCCACCATGCCGGCGATCATGATGGTGGCCTGCATGGTGCCCAGCGCCCGCGGGGTCCGTGCCTCGCCGACGATCCGGGGCAGCAGGGCCTGCCAGGTCGGTCCGGCCACGGCCTGGGCGGTGTCGAGGAGGAAGGTCATGGCGAACAGCACCGGAAGGTAGTTGTCCAGATACTGCATGCCCAGCCCCATCCCGGCGACCGCCGCGGCACTGACCACGGAGGACGCCGTCGCGAGCGTCCTGGAATCCCGGGTGTCGGCCAGCCGGCCCGCCCACGGCGCCAGCAGCACCAGGGGGAGTGCCGAGCAGAGCAGATATGCCGCGACGAGCCAGGGGCCGGCGACGGCCGTCTGGCCGGTGGCGGCGAGGTTCTGAAGGTGCAACATGACGCTGATGATGACGGCGCCCATCCCGGCTGTGGCGATGAAACGGGCGCTGCTGGCCAGGACGAAGTCCCGGTTGCGCCAGAGCGGCTGCGCGGGCGGGGCGTCACCCGGCGCCGTCTGAAATGCCTGTTTCATAAATAGCAAGCTACTCTCCGGTGCATTTTGGTGTCAAGCATTTCTTTCATAGTTTGCCGAAGCTCGGTAGACTGGTGGTGTGAACGCAGAAACCCCAAAGGCGGAGTCGCCGGTCCCTTCGGCGCCCCAACGCCGACAGCGCCCGGAGAAGAAAGTGGAGATCACTGACCCGAAAGCGATCCGGGCGCTGGCCCACGCTGCCCGGCTGGAAGTCATCTCCGAGCTGTATTCAACGCAGGTGAGCCGGACCGCCACCGAACTCGCCGCGCAGACCGGCCTTACCCCGAGCGCCATGAGCTACCACCTGCGCGCGCTGCAGAAGTGGGGCATCGTGGTCCCGGCCGCCACCGCCGGCGACGCGCGGGAGCGCCGCTGGAAAGCCGCGGGCACCGACTTCACCATCAACTCAGGCGGTGGGGTGGCGAGCCCCGAATTTGCCGTACTGGACCTTGAACTGGACGCCTACCGCCGGCGCGTCAACGCCTATGCCAGGACCAGGGACGAGCAGCGCCGGAGCGGCGACGCCGGGGACGGGCCCTCCTCCGTGGTGCTGGCCAGCAACCTGCTCTATCTGACCCCGGCCCAGCGGGAGGAGCTGAACAACCGGCTCTTCGAGCTGCTGCGGGACTACGAGTTGGAGGATCCGGACCAGGTCCCCGACGGGGCCGAGCGCATGGCGACCATGTGGTCGATGATCCCCGATGACCGCGGAAAGCCTCCGGCGAAGCCCTCCGCCGGGCCCGCCTGACAGCGGCACGGGCCGCCCCGGCAGGGCCCGGCGGAGGCTTGCCTGCCGGGGGTTCATTACGTCCTAAAGTCGTGCCCGGGGGGCCTCCGTTCGGGGCTGGATGCGCGGTAATCCGCAAAATATGGTGAACTAGGCGGGTATGGGCGCATCTGCCCGAGCAACCTTTTTCTGTAGGAGCACCGTGCCAAGCAAGGCCAAAACCGGTAAGAAACTCGTGATTGTGGAGTCTCCCGCCAAGAGCAAGACCATCGCCAAGTACCTCGGCGAAGGCTTCATCGTTGAGGCCTCCATTGGTCACATCCGCGACCTCCCGCAGCCCTCGGAACTGCCGGCGGAGCTGAAGAAGACCTCGTTGGGCAAGTTCGCCGTCGACGTTGATAACGACTTCAAGCCGTACTACGTGGTGTCCCCGGACAAGAAGAAAAAGGTCGCCGAACTTAAGGCCCAGCTCAAAGACGCTGACGCTCTCTATCTCGCAACCGATGGGGACCGCGAGGGCGAGGCCATCGCATGGCACCTGCTGGAAGTGCTCAAGCCCAAGGTCCCGGTCTACCGGATGACCTTCGGTGAAATCACCAAGGAAGCTATCCACCGCGCCATGGACAACCTGCGCGACGTCGACCAGGATCTCGTGGACGCGCAGGAAACCCGCCGCGTGCTGGACCGCCTCTACGGCTACGAGATCTCCCCGGTCCTGTGGCGCAAGGTGGCGCGCGGCCTCTCCGCCGGCCGCGTGCAGTCCGTCGTGACGCGCATGGTCGTGGACCGCGAGCGTGAACGGATGGCCTTCAAATCGGCCTCCTACTGGGACCTGACCGGCCAGTTCGGTGCCGGGTCCGGCTCGTTCAAGGCCAAACTGGCCATGGTCGACGGCGCCAAGGTCGCCAGCGGCCGCGACTTCAACGACAGCGGCGAGCTCACCTCCCGCAACGCGGTGCACCTCAACGAGGACCTCGCCGCCTCCCTTGCCGCAGGCCTGCAGGACGCCGATTTCCGCGTCCGCTCCGTCGACACCAAGCCGTACACGCGCCGCCCGGCCGCGCCGTTCACCACCTCGACGCTGCAGCAGGAGGCCGGCCGCAAGCTGCGCTTCTCTTCCAAGAGCACCATGCAGGTGGCGCAGCGGCTGTACGAAAACGGCTACATCACCTATATGCGTACGGACTCCTCCGCGCTGAGCAATGAGGCGCTTACGGCCGCGCGGCGCCAGGCCTCCGAGCTGTACGGCCCGGAATACGTACCCGCCTCCCCGCGCGTCTACAGCGGCAAGGCCGCGAATGCGCAGGAGGCCCACGAGGCCATCCGCCCCGCCGGTGATTCCTTCCGCACCCCGGCCCAGGTGGCCAAGCAGCTCTCCGGCGACGAGTTCCGGCTCTACGAGCTGATCTGGAAGCGCACCGTCGCCTCGCAGATGGCCGACGCCAAGGGCTCCACCGCGACGATCCGCCTCGGCGCGGTCGCTGTCGACGGCCGCGACGCCGAGTTCTCGGCCTCCGGCACCGTCATCACCTTCCCCGGCTTCCTCGCCGCCTACGAGGAGGGCAAGGACGAAAGCCGCGGCGACGACGAATCCGACGAGGCCCGCCGGCTGCCGAACGTGGCCAAGGACGATGCGCTCACCGCCTCGGAGATTGCCGCCATCGGGCACGAGACGTCCCCGCCGCCGCGCTTCACTGAAGCGTCGCTGACCGCCGAGCTGGAAAAGAAGGGCATCGGCCGTCCGTCGACCTATGCCTCCACCATCTCCACCATCCAGGACCGCGGCTACGTCCGGAAGCAGGGCTCCGCGCTGGTCCCGAGCTGGATCGCGTTCTCCGTGATCCGGCTGCTTGAACAGCACTTCCACGACTACGTGGACTACGAGTTCACGGCCGATATGGAAGCGGACCTGGACAAGATCGCCAACGGCCAGGCCGAGGGGCCCGCCTGGCTAAAGCACTTCTATTTCGGCGAGGATTCCAACCCCGGGCTGCTGAGCATCGTCAACAACCTCGGCGAGATCGACGCCCGCGAAATCAACTCCATTCCGATCACCGAGGGCATCACCTTGCGGGTGGGCAAGTTCGGCCCGTACCTGGAAAGCTCCGTGCCTACCGTTGATCCGAAGACCGGCGAAGTGGTTGAGGCCGCCCGCGCCAACGTCCCCGAGGACCTGGCCCCTGATGAGCTCACGGCCGCCAAAGCGGTCGAGCTGATGGAAACCGCCGCCCCCGAGGAGCGGGTACTCGGCGCGGACCCGCACACCGGGCACACCGTCGTCGCCAAGAACGGCCGCTACGGCGCCTACGTCACCGAGGTCATCCCGGAGATGACCGAGGAGCAGATCGCCAACCAGCCGGTCGAGTTCTACAAGAACGGCAAGCCCAAGCCGCCGAAGAAGCCGGTGAAGGCCAAGCCCCGCACCGGGTCGCTGTTCGCCTCGATGAGCGTGGACACCATCAGCCTGGACGAGGCGCTGCAGCTGATGAGCCTGCCCCGGGTGCTCGGCCAGGACGCCGAAGGCACCCCGATCACGGTGCAGAACGGCCGCTTCGGCCCGTACCTGAAGAAGGGCACGGACTCCCGGTCCATCGGCTCGGAAGAGGAAATCTTCACGATAACGCTGGAGCAGGCCCAGGAGATCTACTCCCAGCCGAAGCAGCGCGGCGCCCGCGCCGCCGTCGCACCGCTGGCCGAATTCGGCCCGGACCCGGTCTCGGAGAAGAACATCGTGGTGAAGGAAGGCCGCTTCGGCCCGTACATCACCGACGGCGTCACCAACATCACCGTGCCGCGCTCCACCTCGCTGGAGGAGCTCACCCGGGAACAGGCCGTCGAACTCCTCGCGGAGAAACGCGCCAAGGGCCCCGTCAAACGCACGACGACGGCGCGGAAGGCCCCGGCCCGCAAGGCCGCCGCCAAGAAGTAGCCCCGCCGCGCCGTAGTCGCCGGACGTATGCGGAGTCGCCGCACGTTTCGGGCGACTCCGCACGTTCTGGCGATTTCACGTTTGCGGACCCGGCAGCAAACGTGGTCGAGTAGAGACATGACTGAACAGCCCGATCACTTGGACCTCCAGCCGCTGAACGACCTCGAAGAGCAGCTTGCCAAGGGGGAGGAACCCGACGCCAACCCCGTTGACGTCATCCTCGCTTTCCTCAACAGCGAGGTCTACATCGTCAGCTCCGACGCGCTCGAAGGCGCCGATGCCCAGGTCGAGCCGCTGGTGCTGGCCAACTCCGCCGGCAAGCCTGTTCTGGCCGTGTTCTCCCACCCGAGCCGCGTTACCGAGCAGTACCTCGCCGCCGCCCCCAACGTCCTCGGCACGCAGGGCGCCGCGATCCTGGGCAACCTCGGCGACGACCTCGGAATGGTCATCAACCCCGGCGCAGCCTTCGGCTTCGAAATCGATCCGGAAGGCGTGGCGAACATCCGCCGCGACTTCAAGCCCGCCGATGAGCCCGAAGACGTCTCCGGCCCGGACGGCCAGTCCTAAGCCGGTTGCCGGGGCGCGGCCGGCCCGTTAGGCTGCCCGCGTACACGGGGGCAATAATGACACTATGCGTCTTGGCGTCCTCGATATTGGATCAAACACCGTCCACCTCCTGCTCGTGGATGCCCACCCCGGTGCGCGGCCCGTGCCGTTCGCCTCGCACAAGCGCCCGCTCTCCCTCGTGCAGTTCCTTGAGAGCGACGGCAGCATCAACGACGCCGGCCAGCATGAGCTGATCGAGTTCGTCCTTGAGGCGTGGGAGTTCGCGGCCAAGCACAAGGCCGAAGACCTGTTGGCGTTCTGTACGTCCGCCATCCGCGAGGCCACCAATGGCCCAGCGGTTCTGGCACGGGTCAAGCATGAGACCACAGTGACGTTGCGGGAACTGACCGGCAGCGAAGAGGCGTCCATGACGTTCTTCGCGGTCCGCCGCTGGTACGGCTGGGGCGCCGGACCCATCCTGAACCTGGACATCGGTGGCGGCTCCTTCGAGATGGCCTACGGGGAGGACGAACTCCCCGAACTCGCGACCTCCGTTCCGCTCGGCGCGAGCCGACTCACCCGGGACTGGCTGCAGGAGGACCCGCCCTCGGCCAAGAGCGTTAAGGAACTCCGCCGCTATATCAGGACCACGCTCAAGCCGGTGGTGCGCGACTTCGCGAAGCTGGGCAAGGCAAACCACGTGGCGGGCACCTCCAAGACCTTCCGCTCGCTGGCCCGGATCGCCGGGGCCGCGCCCAGCGCCGCAGGCCCCTACGTCAAGCGTGCACTGTTCGCTGCGGACCTGGGCCTCTGGGCGCAGCGCATCTCGGCGATGGAAGTGGAGGACCGGTTGAGCCTACCGGGTGTCTCCGAAGCCCGTGCCCCCCAGCTCCTGGCAGGGGCCCTGGTGGCGGAAGCGGCCCTGGAGATGTTCGAGTTTCCGAGCATGGAGATCTGCCCCTGGGCACTCCGCGAAGGCCTGATTCTCCGCCGGCTGGACCAGCTGGTTTTCGAGGGGCCGCTGGACCCCGCACCCCATGTGACCCAGACCGATCACCCCTCCAGACCGCAGTCACCCGATTCCGAGGCCCCGGACGGATCGAAATCCCAGTCAGCCGGCGCCCGGTGACAGCTTCGACGCCGCCGAGGACGCCGTCCAGGAGGCCTTCACCCTTGCCATCCGGCACTGGCCTTCCACCGGCCTCCCGCCCAGTCCCGCGGGCTGGATCATCACCACGGCCAGGAACCGGGCGACCGACCGGCTGCGCCGGGAAGCCGGGCGCGGCGACAAACAGCTCAAGGCCCTGACGCTGCGGCTGGGCGGCCTCACGACGGCGGTAATAGCGCACGCCTTCCTGGTGCCGGAAACCACCATGGCCCAGCGGCTCGTTCGGGCCAAGGCGAAAATCCGGGACGCCAGAATTCCGTACCGGGTGCCGCGCGGGGCGGAACTTCCGGCGCGCCTGTCACCGGTGCTCGCGGTGGTCATCTCATCTTCAACGAGGGCTGCAGCGCCTGCTCCGGCGGGCACCTCATCCGGGAGGATCTCTGCCGGGAAGCGATCAGGCTGGGCCACCTGCTGGCCACGCTGAGGCCGGACGAAGCCGAAGTGAAGGGCCTGCTGGCCCTAATGCTGCTGACCGAGGCACGGCGCGCCGCGCGGGAAGCCAGCGGCGTCCCCGTGATCCTGGCGAACCAGGATCGCTGCTTGTGGGGCCATGCCCTGGCCGCGGAGGGCCGGGAACTGTTGTGGCAGTGTGCCTGCGGCGGAACCAGCAGCGGGATCCGTGGGCGCGGCCGGGGCGCCTGCCGGTTTGAACTGCCCGCTAACGGAGAAAGCACCGGCGGTCTTCTGCGGGAAAATGGGGGAAACCCGCTGCAGACCACCGGTGCCGGGCAGGCATCCGCATACCTGCCGCATCACTCGCACCCTCAAAATGAGGTAAGCACCACGTTAGTTCCGGAGTTTGTGAAGACCCTGACCTGAAGATGGGAGCTGGCTGGGAATTGGGCCGGACTGCAATGATGGGGGCATGAGTAACCGAATCGCATTCCTGGGCTGTGGATCAATGAACGAGGCCATCCTGGGCGGTCTGATCGCCGGCGGCACCGACCCGGCGGACGTCGTCGCCACGGTCCGCCGCGCCGAACGCGCCGACCAGCTGGCCAAACGGCATCACGGCATCACGGCCATCGCCGGCGACGAGGAGCCGGAGAACAACAAACAGGCGGCCACCGGCTCCGGCGTCGTGATCCTGGGCGTCAAACCCGTGGGCATCGCGGACCTGGCCCGTGAAATCAGCGATTCGCTGGCACCGGATACGATCGTCATTTCCGTCGCCGCCGCCGTGTCGCTGGAGCAGCTGGAAGATGCCCTGCCGGCCGGCCAGCCTGTGATCCGAAGCATGCCCAACACCCCGGCACAGCTGGGCCGGGGCATCATTTCCGTCTCGCCGGGCACGCATTGTTCCCCGGCGCAGCTGCAGCTCGCCAAGGACCTCCTGGCCTCCGCGGGCACCGTCGTCGAAATCCCTGAAGACCAGGTTGACGCGCTGTCCGCGATCAGCGGCTCCGGCCCGGCGTACGCGTTCTACTTGGCTGAAGCGATGGCCGACGCCGGTGTCGAACTCGGACTGGACCGTGAGCTCTCGCTGCTGATTGCCCGGGAAACCGTTGCCGGGGCGGGTTTCATGCTGGCCGAGGAGGGCGCGGATCCGGCGGCGCTGCGCAAGGCCGTCACCAGCCCCAACGGCACCACTGAACGCGCCATCGCGACCTTTGACGCACGCGGTCTGCCCTCGATCATCGCCGACGGCGCCCGTGCGGCCGCCGAACGCGCGGCGGAGATTACCAAACAGCTCCGTTAGCGGCCGACCCAGACGCGGTCCATGACGCAGACCGGAGCGGGTGGCAGGATGGGACCCATGGAACTGCACATCACAGGGGATCCCGCGGCGGACCAACTACTTAGCGACGACGCGTTTGCACTGCTCACCGGCATGCTGCTCGACCAACAGGTGACCATGGAATCGGCCTTTGCCGGTCCGGAAAAAATCCGTACGCGCATTGGTTCCATGGATCCGGCCGCGATCGCCAGCTACGATCCGCAGAAGTTCGTCGAGGTGTTTAAAGAGCGCCCTGCCGTCCACCGGTTTCCCGGATCAATGGCCGGCCGCGTCCAGTCCCTTGCCGAGACGGTACACAACGACTGGAACGGCGACGCTTCTGCGATCTGGACGCAGGGTGACCCCGACGGGCAGGAGGTGCTGCGCAGGCTCAAGGCGCTGCCGGGATTTGGCGAGCAAAAAGCGATGATCTTCCTGGCGCTGCTGGGGAAACGGTGTGGCCTCCGGGCTGAAGGCTGGCGCGAGGCGGCCGGCCACTATGGTCAGGAGAACGCCTTCCTGTCCGTCGCTGACATTGTGGATCCGGAGTCGCTGAGCAAGGTGCGGGCCAGCAAGCAGGCGGCCAAGGCAGCCGCGAAGGCCGCGAAGACCGCCGGCCCCGGATAACGCGGTAGGCAACGCACCGGGCATCACCGCTTGCACCCGCGGAGGCGGTGCGGCGAAGTCGACGCGCAATCTGCCTCATGACGCGCGAAAGCCCTGGCGCTGCCGTATTCCGGTAGCGCCAGGGCTTTCGCGCGTCGCCAGGCGCAATCCGCCGCGCAGGGGGCCTCGTCAGGCGCAATCCGCCGCGCAGGGGGCCTCGTCAGGCGCAATCCGCCGCGCGGGGGCCTCTTCAGGCGCAAGGGACTGCTCCGCGATGCCGATGTGCGTCGGTCCTTGCGAACACGGCGCCGCTACGGCCGGGCGGCGAACCTCTCCAGCAGGTCCACGTGCCCGGAAACGATGAGCATGTCCCGGGAGGACACCTTCGTCTCCGGCCGGGCGTAGGTGAAGTCCTCGCCCGGGGACTTCACACCGACGATCGTGACCCCGTACTTGGACCGGACCTTGGATTCGTCCAGGGTGAAGCCCACGGTTTCGCGCGGCGGATACATTTTCACGATCGCGAAGTCGTCGTCGAACTCGATGAAGTCCAGCATCCGGCCGGAGACCAGGTGCGCGGCGCGGACACCGGCGTCGGCCTCCGGGTAGATCACGTGGTTGGCGCCGATCCGGGTCAGGATCTTGCCGTGCGAGGGCGTGATCGCCTTGACCCAGAGGTGCTCGATGCCGAGGTCCACGAGGTTCACGGTGATCAGCACCGAGGATTCAATCGAGGTGCCCACCCCCACGACGGCGGAGCTGAACTCCTGCGCGCCGAGCTGGCGGAGCGCATCGATGTTGGTGGCGTCCGCCTCGACGACGTGCGTCAGGGCGCTGGACCATTTCTGCACGAGGTTCCGGTCGCGTTCGATGGCCAGCACCTCGCGGCCCTGCTTGACGAGCTGTTCGGCGGTGGAGGCCCCGAAACGGCCCAGCCCGATCACCAGCACCGGAGCGTTGTGGGCGGGACGGTTGACGGCGCCTGAGGAACTAGCCAATGATCGGTCTCTCTTCCGGGTAGTGGTACAGCTGGCTGCGCTGGCGCAGGGCCAGGGCAGCGGCAAGGGTGACGGTCCCGACGCGCCCGGCGAACATCAGGGCGGTGAGGACGTAAACGCCCGACGGCGGCAGCTCGGCACTGAGGTTCGTGCTGAGCCCCACCGTGGCGAAGGCGGAAATGGTTTCAAAGAGCACCCGGTCCATGGACTCCCCGCTGATGTGAAGCAGCACCATGGCCGAGACAGCGACGAGGGTGGCGCCGGCGACGATGACCGAGATGGCCACCCGCATGGTGCCTTCGGGGATGGTGCGGCCGTAGACCTTGACGTCGGAGTCACCGCGGGCCTCGGCCGCGATCGCCAGGAACATCACGGCGATGGTGGTCACCTTGATGCCGCCCGCCGTCGATGCCGAACCTCCGCCGGCGAACATGAGGGCGTCGGTGAGGAGCATGGTGGTGGAGTCCATCTGGTTCTGGTCCACCAGGTTGAAGCCGCCGGAGCGGGTCATCACGGACGCGAAGAGCGAATGGATGACCTTGTCCCCGACGTTCATGCCGCCGATGGTCCGCAGGTTCTCCCATTCCATCAGCCCCCACAGCACGGTCCCGGCCGCCAGCAGGATGAGCGATACCTGGATGGTCAGCTTGGTGTGCAGGTTCCATTTCTTCCAGTTGAGGCCGTTCTGCTGCAGCACCATCACCACGGGGAAGCCCAGGCTGCCGAGGAAGACGCCGAGCATCAGCGGGACGAGGATCCACAAATCTGTCTCGTACGGGACGATGCCGTCCGAGTGGGGGGTGAATCCGGCGTTGTTGAACGACGAAATCGCGTAGAACACCCCGTGCCAGACGGACTGGCCGAAACTCTCGCCCAGCATCAGGAACCGGGGGATCAGTGCGAGCGCCAGCACGGCCTCGATCACCACCGAGGTCACGATGACGATCCGCAGCAGGGTGCCCACTTCACCGAGGCGGCCGGTGTTCATGGCCTCCTGGGCGATCAGCTTGCCGCGGACACCCAGCTTCTTGCTCACCAGGAGGGCCAGCAGCGAGGCCAGGGTCAGGGTGCCCAGGCCGCCCACGAAGATGCCGACCAGGATGACGAGCTGGCCGAAGAAGGACCAGTGCACCGCCGTGGACACCACGGTCAGTCCCGTCACGCAGACTGCGGACACTGCGGTGAACATGGCCTGGTGCAGCGGGGTGAAATCACCGGTGGCGGAGGAAACCGGAAGGGACAACAAGGCAGTGAAGACAAGGACCACCATGCCGAACGCGGTCAGGGCCAGGCGGGCCGGCGTCGTGTTGGCGATGTTGTCGACAAAGTCGCGGAGGCGTGTGAAAATCCACAGGCCTTCCCGCTCCGGAGTGCCCGGCTGCCAGTTGGCCGGGCTCTTGGACCTCGACTGGCTCTGCGTCATATGTGGCTTTTCCTCGCTTGAAACTGCTTCCTTCAGTAGTAAACCACTAAACCCCCCGCAATGACTGGGGGACCGGGCCCCTCGCTCGGGTAGCCTGTGACTGATGACATATCTTCCCGGGCTCGCCAAGGCCGCACTGCCAACGACGGTGGTGTGGGATCCCGCCATGACCGCCTACAACTTCGGTCACAGCCACCCCATGGCCCCGGAGCGGATGGAGCTCACCGCCAAGCTGGCCGGAAGCCTCGGTCTGCTGGACCTGGAGCACGTAACCGTCTCGGCCCCGGACGTCGCCAGCGACGCGGAACTGGCCACCGTCCACAGCCCAGAATTCGTCGCCGCCGTGCGGCGCGTCAGCGCGGACCCCGGCACGCCGGACCTGGAACGCGGCCTCGGCACCGAGGATGACCCGGCCTTCGCCGGGATGCACGAGGCCAGTGCCCGGCTGGCCGGCGGATCCCTCCTCGCCGCCGCCGCCATCCTGGACGGCAGCGCTGTCCGGGCGGTGAACTTCGGCGGGGGCATGCACCACGCGGCCCGCGAGCGCGCAAGCGGATTCTGCATCTACAACGACGCGGCCCTCGCCATCCAGCGGCTGCTCGACGGCGGCCTGCAGCGCGTGGTGTACATCGATATCGACGCCCACCACGGCGACGGAACCCAGAGCATCTTCTGGAACGACCCGCGCGTGCTGACGATCTCCCTGCACGAGACGGGGCTGACCCTGTTCCCGGGCACCGGCTACGCCAACGAGATCGGCGGGCCCAATGCGCAGGGCAGCGCCGTAAACGTCGCCCTGCCGGCCGGCACCGGGGACGGCGGCTGGCTCCGCGCCTTCCACGCCGTCGTCCCGCAGCTGGTGGGTGCCTTCGAGCCCGAGGTCATCGTGAGCCAGCACGGCTGCGACTCCCACCGTCTGGACCCGCTCACCCACCTCAACATCAGTGTCGACGCCCAGCGGGAGGCCGCCACCGCGATCGGCAACCTCGCGGCACGGTACTGCGAGAACCGCTGGATCTCCACCGGCGGCGGGGGCTATAACGTCATCACCGTAGTGCCGCGGGCCTGGAGCCACCTGATTGCGATCGCTGCCGGGCGCCCCGTCCCGCTGCGCACCCCGGTGCCGGAGGACTGGCGCAGCTACGTGAAGGAAAAATACGGGGACAAGTATGGGGTCGCTGCGCCGGAAATGATGGGCGACGACGTCGATCTCTGGTGGCGCTCCTGGGAGGTCGGCTTCGACCCGAACGACGAGGTGGACCGGACGGTCATGGCCACCCGCAAGGAGATCTTCCCGCTCTACGGGCTGGATCCCTGGTTCGACTAGGTAGCTGGCAGTTGCGGCCGTTATGAGCCGCCCTGAAAACGGCCCCTGCTGCGAGTTAGTTGGGTACCCGGCTAGCCTGCTGCGGAGGCCTGCGGGCTGGGCTTCTCGGTCTGGAACACCACGCCGGCCGCGCCGATGATCCAGCCCAGCAGCGAGAGCGAGAACGCCCCGATCAGGTCGGTGGAGGCGGTGCCTTTCACCAGCCACACGCCCAGTACCAGCAGCCCGACCACGAGGTACACCATCAAGGCCGCGATGACCCGGCCCGACAACTTGGTCGTGAACCCGCCGGCCTCGAAGACACCGGCCCGGGCCCGGCTGGCAGCCTCAGCGCTGCCGCTCCGCTCCTCCCTGCGCACCTCGGCCATGGTGAAGCCGAGTGCCGAGGCGGTCAACGAACTCAGCGAGGTGGACAGCGCCCCGGCGGCGCAGACGACGGCGCCGTTCAGGCTGGGCGGGGTGTCCGGAACCTCAGGAACGAACACCCAGACCTGGAATAGCACGTTGCCCCAGACGATCACGAACAGTGCCAGGAAAACGGCGGCGATAATGTTGAACAGCTGATTCCGGAAGAAATCCCCCATGGTGGTCCACTCCTCTGCGTCGGTAGGCTGCGGCCTCACCTGCCGGGTAGGCGGTGCGTCTGTTTTAGCACCGGGCCCGGGAGGGGGCAATGCCCCCCGGCTACGGCCGAAGCCGCAATTAGTGGATGCCATCCGGCGTATATGTCGCTAGTGTGGAGGGCATGGTGACAGACGACGTATTTGCCGTCATAGCTGAGGCAACCCGGCGTGACATTCTGGTATCCCTCCGCAAGGGGGACAAGGCAGTGGGGGAGCTGGTCCAGGAGCTCGAGGCCAGCCAGCCGACCATTTCCAAGCATCTGAAGGTGCTCCGCGAAGCGGACCTTGTGAGCATGCGCGCCCAGGGCCAGAAGCGCTACTACACGCTCAACCCGAAGCCCCTGGCCGGGATCGCCAGCTGGCTGGAGACGTTCGACGTCGGCGCCGCCGCCGCAGCGGAACCGTCACCGGCGCGGACGGCCGAACCCCGGCTCCAGCCCGTCCCTGACACCCTCGCCGCCGCCGCAGCCACCGCGCCAGCACAGCACGCCTCAACGGTCGCGCAGCACACCGCGCCGGCACAGCACCCCTCACCGGTCGCGCAGCCCGCCGCGGCGCTCGCCGGACGGCCCGCCGGAAGCCCGCTGAGCCCCGCCGTCGTGCTCCCGGTTGGCACGGCAGGCGAGGACAAAATGCCGCAGCAGATCGGCCGCACCGTCGGCCGGGCCGCCACCCGGGCGGCCGACCTCCTCGCCAGCCTGCCGAAATTCGGCCGCAAGAAGTAGCCCGGTCCGTTTCGGACCGCCCGGCCCGGTTGTGTCCCGCGCCACACCGTTTTTGTCACACGGGGTGGCCTCCGGTGCCCGAATAGAAATCCCCTCCCGTCCGGTGCAACGATGGAACGGCTTGGTTGTTGCGCCCGGTGAGGGGCGCCCACGGTTTAGGGAGTTGCAATGGACGCACGGCTTGAAACCATCCGGGACACGGTGCTGGCACGGAATCCCGGCGAAGAGGAATTCCACCAGGCGGTCACCGAGGTCTTCGAAAGCCTCGGCCCGGTCCACGACCGCCACCCTCAGTTCCTCGAAGGCGCCGTCCTCGAAAGGCTCTGCGAGCCCGAACGGCAGATCATCTTCCGGGTCCCCTGGGTCGACGACGCCGGCCACTTCCAGATCAACCGCGGCTTCCGGGTGGAGTTCAACTCTGCCCTCGGACCCTTCAAGGGCGGGCTGCGGTTCCACCCCTCGGTGAACCTGGGCATCGTGAAGTTCCTCGGCTTCGAGCAGATCTTCAAGAATGCCCTGACCGGCATGCCCATCGGCGGCGGCAAGGGTGGCTCCGACTTCGACCCCCGCGACCGCTCGGACGCCGAGATCATGCGCTTCTGCCAGTCCTTCATGACCGAGCTCTACCGCCACATCGGCGAGTACACGGACGTCCCGGCCGGGGATATCGGCGTCGGCGGCCGAGAAATCGGCTACCTCTTCGGGCAGTACAAGCGGATCACCAACCGCTACGAATCCGGCGTCCTCACCGGCAAGGGCATATCCTGGGGTGGCTCCCTGGTGCGGCCCGAGGCCACCGGCTACGGCACCGTCATCTTCGCCGAGGAGATGCTCAAGACCCGCGGCCAGTCCTTCGACGGCCAGCGCGTGGTGGTCTCGGGCTCCGGCAACGTCGCCATTAACGCGATCGCCAAGGCCCAGGCCCTCGGCGCCACCGTCGTGGCGTGTTCCGACTCCTCCGGCTACATCGTGGACGAGGCCGGGATCGACGTGGGGCTGCTGCGCCAGATCAAGGAGATCGAGCGCGGACGGCTCAAGGACTACGAGGCCCGGCGCTCCGCCGTCGACTACGTGGAGGGCGGCTCCGTCTGGGACCTCGACGCGACCGTCGCGCTGCCGTGCGCCACACAGAACGAGCTCGACGGCGACGCCGCTGCCCGGCTGGTGCGCAACGGACTGCTCGCCGTGGCGGAGGGAGCCAACATGCCCTCGACCCGTGATGCCGTCGCGGTCTTCCAGGACGCTGGCATCCTGTTCGGCCCGGGCAAGGCCGCCAACGCGGGCGGGGTGGCCACGTCCGCGCTGGAGATGCAGCAGAACGCCAGCCGCGATTCCTGGTCGTTCGCACACACCGAGGGGCGGCTCACCGAGATCATGGTCGGGATCCACGACCGCTGCGCGGCCACCGCGGACGAATACGGGGATCCGGGGAACTACGTGCTGGGCGCGAACATCGGCGGCTTCGTGAAGGTGGCCGACGCGATGCTCGCCCAGGGGCTCATTTAGGGGCTCATTTAGGGTCGGGCATCTTCTCGGGGGCCGAGTGGGCAGTTCGCGGCAGTGTTCCGGAGGCAAAGTCAAGCAGTCGGAGCAACGCCGGGGGTTTAGGCTGCGTGCAGCAGCTGGTTCAGCCGGTTGGCTGGGGTCTCGAGGTTGAGGGT
>NZ_JBVAYX010000034.1:0-35620 GCF_055412825.1 Pseudarthrobacter linnaei | reverse complement strand
GCTTCCGTGATGCGGTCATGCTGATCTCTACTTTCGGTAGACCCCCATTTTAAGGGGGCCCACTGTCCGAGATCTCCGCGGCAGCCCACACACCCCGGGGGTGCAGCGGCTGTCTACAAATATTGACCGCCTGGAGCGGCGAAACCCCGACACCACTGCCGCTTGCCGATTCTTGGCTCGGCGTTTAGCTGCCGTTCGTTTTTGCCTGATAATAAGAACTCGTGGCACCCCTCCCTTACGTCCTCCGCACTGTGAAGCCGCCTCCGCCTACGCTGGGTGATCTTGGCTTCGAGGCGATCATCCTGCGGGCCGACACGCCCTCGGGAGAAATTGAGGCGCTGTTCCGGGCCGACCGGCGGCTTCGGGCCGTTGTCATCGATGTCGGAGGGAATCATTCCCTGTTGACCCGGGACCAGCTTGATCACCGGATGACGGGACGGCTGGGCTACGGGCGGGCCTTGAACGCCCGCGCTTCGGCAGAAGCGTTGATGTCACACACCACCTTCAGGCTGCCGCCATCGCTGGATCTTCGGGCCGCCGCCGCCGCGCTGCTGGACCGACCCGAGGAAAGCAGATATCAGGATGTGCTCGTCACCGCAGAGGCCCCGCGCATCGTTCCGGTCTCAGAGGTCTTCGAAGGACTTTCCGATCTGTTCCGGCACGCCGCCCTCCATGACCCGCTGACCGGCCTGGGGAACAGGCGGGGGCTGGAAGAGTCAGCGCCAGCTCTCCTGGCCGGCAACGATTCATCCCGGACGGCAGCCCTCTACGTGGACCTGGATGATTTCAAGATCATCAACGACACCTTCGGGCATCGCTCCGGTGACAGCGCGCTCACCGCCGTTGCCGCCCGGCTTCAGGCCTGCACACGGCCCTCCGACACGGTCGCCCGGCTCGGCGGGGACGAATTCGCCGTGGTGCTGACCGACGTCGATGAGACCACGGCCCGTACCGTCGCTCACCGGATCCTCCGTTCCCTGGATGAGCCATTCCCCCATGACGGACACGAGCTCCGGCTCTCCGCCACCCTGGGCCTGGCCATGGCCAGCGATATCGACGCTGACGGGCAGGACCCCGGGACGCGTCTGGAATACCTCCTCCGCCACGCGGACGCGGCGATGCTGCAGGCCAAACACGAAGGCAAACGCCGGCTGGGCAGGATCGACCCCAGCCGCCCCACAAGCCGTTTCGCCCGCCAGGCCCTCATCCGCCGCCGCCTGCCCCAGGCCCTCAACAACGCAGGGTTCAGTCTCCACTACCAGCCCCTCATGGACATCCCCACCGGTGCATGTCTCGCTGTGGAGGCGCTGCTGCGCTGGGAAGACCCGGAACTGGGCACGGTCTCCCCGGACGAGTTCATCCACATCGCCGAACACACCGGTGAAATCCATGCCATCGGCCGTTGGGTCATCGACGAGGCCTGCACCCAAGCCCGGCGCTGGCTGGACGCCGGAACACCCCGGGCCATCTCCATAAATACTTCACCTCTGCAGCTGACAGCGGGAAGTTTGGTCACCGATCTCCAGGCAGCCCTGGGGCGGCACGGCGTTCCGACATCGCTACTGAACATCGAGATCACCGAAAGCGCAGCCATCGTGGATCTCCCCTCCGCCGCCGCACAGCTACGCACACTGATCCACGCGGGCACCGGGGTCGCCCTGGATGACTACGGCACGGCCTATTCCTCCCTTGCCCTGCTCCGGGAACTTCCCCTCACGGGGTTGAAGCTGGATAAGTCGTTCATCGACGCCATCGACACGGACCCCACCTCCGCAATCCTGGTAGCCAGCGTCATCGCCCCTGCCAAAGCCCTGGGACTGAGAACCACCGCCGAGGGCGTGGAACGCGAAACACAATTGGCTGTTCTGCGGGAACTGGGCTGCGACACCGCCCAGGGCTACCTCATTTCGCGGCCCCTGCCCGCGGCAGAGCTCGACCGCGCCTTGACGGCGAGAGAAGCGGCCGCCACGTGACCACAAGGACCCGGCACAGAACCTAACGGCCCGACCGCCGGGACTGGACTGGACTGCATCCATGGTGCCGCGTCCTTCCAGGCATCATGGATGCAGTCCGTAATCTGGCGTTGCCCAATCCAGCCGGCACACGCCTCGTGGGCAGGTTCAGTACTCTCCCTGAAAAGAAGCAGCGCAGAACCTGAAACTTCACGTAGCGAACAAATGCAGGTAACCGAGCCGGACCGTGGGCCGGATCGGCCACAGTGCCCTAAACGGCCGCGGCGGCTGCCACCCATCGTCTTTACGGCGACGCAGATTAGTACATCACGCAGAGTCCCGTTGAACCCGCGAGCGTCCTCGGCCTTCGAGACGGTGTGAGCTGCTGCGGGGATCTCTGGCCTGTGATTGTTAGCGGAACGTGGCGGTTAGATCGCAGCCCAGATGGCGGTTTCATCCCGTTAGAGGATCTACTGTCAACCGCTGCTCCTGTTGAATAGATCCACGAGGTCTGCCGGACCTCGTGGACTATTTGGCCAGGAACTGGATCAGTGCTTCGTTCCATTCCTCGGCGTGGCTTACGTTGCATCCGTGGGGGGCTCCGGTGATGACGCGCAGTTCACTCCCGGACAGGGTTGCGTGTGTGCGCTGACCGGATCCTTCGAAGGGTACGATGGCGTCGCCGTCGCCGTGGAGCACGAGTGCCGGAACGGTCACTTTGGGCAGGTCGTCACGGAAATCGGTGCCGCCAAAGGCGGCCATGCACGCGAGGGCCGCTTTCTTGTCCGCCTGCTTGCACAATGCGACGGCATCCTGGCGCTGTTGCTCGGTGACCTTGAGTTCTCCGTTGACGGAGAAGAACTTGCGGGTGAATCCGTCGTAGAACTCGTCCTCGTCCCTGGTAAGGTCCGCTGTCATCTTCGTGGCCGCGTCCTTGGTCAGGGGCCCTTCGGGGTTGTCGCCGGTCTGCATCAGGTAGGGCGGGACCGCGGACGCGAAAACGACGCTGCGCAGCCGTTCCGCTCCGTAGAGGCTGAAGTAGCGGGCTACTTCGCCGCCGCCCATGGAGAAGCCGACCAGGGTGACGTCATCGAGTTCCAGCTGCTCCAGCAGGGCGTGCAGGTCCTCGGTCAGCGTGTCGTAGGTATAGCCAGTCATTGGTTTGTCGCTGCGGCCGAAGCCGCGCCGGTCATACGTGATGACCCGGTATCCGGCCTCCTGAAGCGCCGGCACCTGGGCCTGGAACGCTTCCCCGGACAGCGGCCACCCGTGGATCAGGACCACCGGACGACCCGGCCCTCCGGTGTCATCCACATGCAGGTTGGTGTCCTTGAACAACCCGTGATGTGCAGTGATTTCAGTCATGACTCACCCTTCGATGCTCCTACCGTGCCGGATGGGGCCAGCCTACACAGACCGGAAGCAAGATGTCTTTCACATCAGAAAACTTCCTCCGGAGAACATGGACCCGGTCCGGGCCGGTTATTCCGCGAGTCCCCGTCGAGCAGTCCGTAAGGGCAGGGGTGACGAATAGAGTGTGTGGGGTAGTTTCCTGATGGACGCGCCGTCCGGCGTGCGGAGGGCACATCCCTGGGAAAGGGATTGTCATGAGAACGATCAATCGCATCCTCGCCGTAGCCGCCGCCGTGTCGTTGGCGACCATTACCGGATGCGCCACCCAGAAAGGAGCGCCCTCCGCCCCTCCGCCGGCAGCCAGTTCCCCTGCCCCGTCAGCTGACGGATCGGCCCCGGCCGGTGAGGCTGTCATCACGATCAGGGGCTTCGCGTATGAGGTCCCGGCGTCGGTGAAGCCGGGGGCGATGGTGACGGTGACGAACGCGGATAGCGCCCCTCACACCCTGACCGCCAAGAACGAGGGCGGGTTCGACGTTGAAGTCCCGAGCGGTGCAACGGTGAGCTTTAAGGCTCTGGATGCCCCGGGTGAGTACGGGATCATCTGCAGCTTTCATCCGCAGATGACCGGGACGCTGGTCGTGAAATGAACCGCCCAGAACTACAACTGACCAGACGGACGCGCGCCTTGTGGGTGCTGCGTGCCGGCGTCGCGGCCGGTCTGGTGGTCAGTGCCGTCATCCATGTCCAGCTCGCCCCGGGCTACCAGCAGGCAGCTCCGGGCGGTCTCGGGCAAGGGACCCTGTTTTTGATCCAGGCCGGAGCAGCGGCCCTGGCCGCGGTGTTCGTACTGCTCAAAGGTTCACGGACGGCTTTCGCGGCCGCCGCCGTGGTTGCGTTGTCGTCCCTGGGTGCGGTCATCCTGTACCGGTATGTCCAGGTCCCCGCTCTTGGTCCGCTGCCATCGATGTATGAACCGGTCTGGTATACGGCCAAGACCATCACGGCGGTCGCCGAAGCGGCCGCCGGGGCCCTGGCGGTGGCCGGGTACGCCCTGCTGCACAAGACCCGGCCTGAATCAGGGCCAGCTGCCAGGGGGCCCCGCCGCGGAGCTTCAACTGCTTGACCCGGGGCTGGGTTACCGGCCCGGGTCAGGCACCTCTGATGCTCGCTCGGCCGTGGGCTGGCCAAAAAATATGTGGTCCGGGCCACATTTTAAGCCATCCTTTGACGGTAGTGTTCCGAAGTACCGGTGTCCCTTTCCCGGGGGCGCCTAACATCACACGCGCGTGTATGAGGAGATTTATCACATGAATAAGACACTTCGCTTTATGGCAGTCCCCACCCTGGCCCTGGCCGCCCTGGCCCTGTCCGGTTCCCCTGCGATGGCAGCGGACCAGTCCTACCAGTCCACCCTGGGCCAGCTCAACGGCAGCAAAGGCTCGGGCACCATCACTGTTGATGTCAAGGGCAACCAGGCCCACGTTGTCCTGAAGGTCTCGGGCATGCCCGCGACCTTTATGGACGCCCCGTACCCGCACGTCCAGCACATCCACGGCGGAGCCCAGGGCGTCTGCCCGGCGCCCACGGCCGATAAGGACGGCGACCAAGTCGTCTCCACCACCGAAGGCGCTCCGTTTTACGGCGCAATCGCGACCACCCTGTCCACCAGCGGTGACACCAGCCCCGCAGCGGGCCTTGATCTTAAGGTCGGCGGGCAGGGCGCTGCCTACACCGTGGACCGCACGTTCGAACTGAACGCCGAGACCAAGGCAGCCCTGGACGCCGGCACCGCCGTTGTGGTCGTTCACGGTCTTGATCCCGCCACCCTCAGCGCCGCAGGGCAGGCCGCTAAATCCGATCTGGCCCCCACCCTTCCGCTCGCCGCCACCTCCCCTGCCCTGTGCGGGACGTTGAAGGCCGGGCAGATGAAGGTGCCGGCCGGCGGCGCTGACACCGGTGTCAGCCAGGAAACCGGTACCGACACCGGCGCCCTCGCCGTCGGTGGGGGCCTGGCCCTGGTCGCCCTCGCCGGTGGAGCCTACGTTGTCCGCCGCCGCACCGCCGGTTCAGCGGCCTAAGCACCGGCTGACCGGATCACTACTACTGTGAGAATCAGGAATCCCAGCCGCCGAGGGGGCCTCCGGGCTGCCACGGCGGCCGGGGTTCTGCTCCTGCTGGCCCTGTCTGGCTGCGGTGCAGGAAACAGCGGAACGCTGGACGTCGGCTCCCCACCTTCCGCTTCAGCGGTACCCTCCGCGGCACCCACCCCCGCCGCACCCAGTTCCGCAGTACCGATACCTCCCGCATCGAGTCCGGCTGCCGCGCCTGCCGTGGCAGAGCCCGCGGTGCTGACCCGATCCGAGCCGGTGACCCTGGAAATCCCGGCCATCGGCGTGCGAACCGACCTCCTGAAACTTGGACTCCGGGAGAACGGCTCCCTCCAAGTACCGCAGGACGCCGGCAGCGGAGCGCCCGCCAGCTGGTACAACGGCTCCCCCACTCCCGGAGAACGCGGCCCCTCCGTGATGCTGGGCCACGTCAACGCACTCGGCGGCGCCACAGGAGTTTTCGCTGACCTCCGCAATCTCACCCCCGGTACCGATATCAATGTCTCCCGGACCGACGGCACCCTCGCTGTGTTCACGGTCGACCACGGCGCACAGTACAGCAAGAACAATTTTCCAACCCTCGAGGTCTACGGCAATACCCCCGGCGCTGAGCTCCGGCTCATCACGTGCGACGGGTACGACCCCGCCACGAGGCTTTTCGATGACAATTACGTCATCTACGCAAAACTCAAAACCTGAACCACGGAACTCCCGCTCCATCCGGAAGCGGCAAATGGCGCGAATGGACTGGACATGAAACACCGAAAGCACACCCTGGTTGCGCTGGCCGCCACGTCGCTGATGCTCTCCGGCTGCGCAGCAGCCGCCGGATCCGTCGGGCTCGGCACCCCCGCGGTCGTTCCCTCGTCATCCTCAGCTGCCGCCGAATCAGGACACGCCGCCGGGCACAACCACGGCTCCTCCCCGTCCCCGGGCACGCCCCAAGCCCAAGGACCCAGCGACGCTGCCCTGATGGTGTGCGGGGACCAGCCGATGGACAGGCTCACCTCCATCCTGGATCTGGACTCGAAACCGCACACGGTCAATAACTGGGCCGACAGCACCTTCACCTGCACCTACCACCTCACAGAGGGTGCCTTGGAGATTTCCGTCAGGGAAGCAAAAGATCAGGCCTCTGCACTGAAATACTTCGACGCGATGCAGACCCTGGCAAAGGACGCCAAACCCATCGAAGGTCTGGCGAACCTGGGCTTCCCGGCCTACGAAACCGCCGACGGGTCAGCCGTGTTCCAGAAGGACAGCTTCGTCCTTCAAGTGGATGCCACCGACCTGCCAGCGACCCTGGGACCGGACAACATCACCAGGAATGCCCTGGCCTACCAGCTTTCGACCACCATCCTGGCCTGCTGGATCAAACACCCCTGACACACCCCCCGCCGCAGATCACTAGAGCAGGGCAGACGAAAGGTTTCATCATGAAGGCGAACACCAGAACACTCAGGGCTTTCGGACTGGCGGCAACAGTAGTCGTGCTGGCTCTGTCCGGCTGCGGCGCCCCCGCCACGTCAGGGTCTGGCACGACAGCAGCCCCGACAACGACGGAACGATCAGCCTCAGCCCTGCCTACCACCGCTGGACCTGTTCCCTCGACCTCCAGCCCAGGCTCTTCACCCGCAGCGGCTTCGGCGGAGATACTGATCAAGGGCTTCAAATACCAGGGCGCGGACACCGTGAGCCCCGGAGCGACAATCAGTGTCACCAACGAAGACATTGAAGCGCACACCGTAACCGCTGACACCGGTGCCGCGTTCGACGCCGCCATCAAAGTCGGCACCGGCACCTTCACCGCCCCGACCAAACCCGGGACCTACCCCTACCACTGCACCTTCCACGGCAACATGAAAGGCACCCTCACCGTGAAATGACACCTCGCGTGATTTGCCTGTCGGCAAAGTCATCTCAATCGCTGCCGGCAGGACCCTGCAGCTGCCGCAGGTTGCTGAATCCGTCGCGGGTACGGGACTAGACTGCGGAGACACTCAGGTTGAGGGCCGCTGCCACTTCCACGAAGGTCTGCCCCCCGAAGTACACCAGGACTATAGCCTGCGACTGGGCAGCGCTGATCATTTACTGGCTGCCCGGGACCTTCTCATCCTCGAACCTGCGCAGGCTCAGCTCCTCGGTCGAGTTCTGGCCCGGCGCCGTCGTCTCGCGGTGGTGCCGGGTGTCACGCTCCAGATGGTTTGGATCCCGCCGGACAACATCCACCACCCGGCGGTACGTCACCGACCCAATCCATCCCCTGCGCAACCGTCCTGCGGACGGCCGCGCACCGGATGCCTTGCGTTCGGCGCTGCGCTTATTTCCTCACCCAACCCATCCGCTGCTTGCCCTTCGGGTTGCCCCGGCTCCGTCGGGCACAGCTACGCGATGCTCCGCCAGCAGGCAAAAAACATGGTGGGGGAGAGGGAAGCCGGTACTCCAGGCAGCCGCCGCGCCCGAGCGAAACGGAGCATCATCTCATGAACACGACGACCATGACCCGCACGACAACGGCCGACACCGCCGAAACGGTCGCCGCCCCGGTCCTTCCCGCCGATGGCCGGGCAGGGGACGGGTACGACTGGATGGACACCCGCGAGGGCACCGCCTGGTCCGCGCTGCCGAACTGGGGCAGCGAAGGCTGGGACGCCGGAGCCTGGCCCTACATCATCTTCGCCGTCGCCCGCACCCGCGATGCGAACGGGGAACTGTTCGGCTACGGAACCTATGTCGAGGGCGATACCTCCACCTACTGGTTCCGGTCACAGGACGCCTGCTTCGAAGCTATCACCGCCGAGGTGTTCTTCCACTGGTCCTCCGGCCAGTCCGACGGCCCCGACAACCTACCCGCCACGGCCGCCGAACTGTCGCACACCGACCGGAAGCCATACCCCGGCTGGACGGACTAAAGCTCCTCGGGGTGTCCCGGCCGCCACCGGCCGGGACACCCAAAAGGCATGCCAACATCCGTTGACAACATCATTGAGATTCCTGCGGATTCTAGGCGTCCGCTCCAGCCTGTCTAGCCCCTCCTTCGTCGGGGCCTGCGGTGCAGGAAGTTCCCTCCGGCGCTCCTGCGTCGCTGATTTCCTTGAGGGAATTTCCGGCCCCTTGCCCTGCGGGTAGACAGGGCTCCGTCGGCCGCCGAGCAAGCGAGCTTGCCAGCAACCAAAAAACAACGGGGGGAGAGGGGAAGCTGGCCGGTCACCATTGGTCGCCCCACCCACCGGAATCCTCTGCAAAAGGAGCAACACCATGAACACCACACCCACCCTCGAAATGCTCGACCCGGCCACCCTGACCGTGGACATCAACGTGCGCAAAGACGCCGCCCTGACCGCCGATTTCATTGCCAGCATCAAGGAACACGGCGTGATGGAAGCCGTCATCGCCCACCGCAAGGACGACGGCGTGGTGCATGTCCTGATGGGCCAGCGCCGCACCCGCGCCGCTGTCGAAGCCGGACGCGCCAGTATCCCGGTGATGATCATCGAGTCCCCCGAGGAAGCCGAACGGATCGTGACCCAGGTCGTGGAGAACATCCAGCGCGCTGAACTGACCGAAGCGGACGAGGCCGACGCCTACCACCAGCTTTCCCTGATTGGCGTCTCAGCTGCCGCGATCGCGAAGAAGACCGGACGCACGAAGACCACCGTGGAGAGTGCCCTGAAGGCCAAATCCTCGAGCGCCGGATCCGCCGCCCTGGGCAAGGGGTACACGATTAAAGCGGCCCTGATTCTGGCCGAGTTTGCCACTGACGGTGACGCGGTGGAGGAGTTGGAATCGGTCATCGCCGACGAACCGGACATGCTCGCACACGTCACCCAACAGTTGCGGGACCGCCGCGACCGCGCGGCCGCCCTCGCGGCGCTGACTGCCGAGCTGGAAGCCGCCGGGACCACCGTGGTGGAACGGGCCGGATACGACGGGGACAGCGAAAACGTCCGGGTGTCCTCGCTGAACCGGGCCGACGGGGAACCGGCCACCGACGAGGACGCCAACGCCGTGCACATCGTCTCCTCCTACAACGGCCATCACTCCACCGTCCCGGTCGTGGCCGGATGGAAGGACCTCGGTTTCACGCTCCGGTACAGCGGCTACGGCGCGTCAGCGGCGAACAAAGGCCCGATGACGGAGGAGCAGAAGGCCGAGCGGAAAACCCTGATCGAAAACAACAAACTGATGCAGTCGGCTACTGTGGTCCGCCGTGACTTCGTGAAGACTCTGCTGGCGAAGAAACAGCCGCCGAAGGGATGGCAGCACTTCACCGTTCACGCCATCACCCACCATCCCGAAACGGCCAGCGGCTACGAGGGAACCGTCGCCGCCGAGATGGCCGGAGCCAAGACGGGGCAGACTTCGGACCGGTGGGGCTGGAACCCGTTGCGGGACCACGTGGCCAAGTCCACGGCACGGCCCGAGGTGTCCCTGATCGCGCTGGTCTGCGCAGGGTATGAGAAGACCATCGCCAAGGACTCATGGCGGTCCCCGAGCATCCGCCACATCGATTACCTGACCCGGCTCATTGCCTGGGGGTAAACGGCAAGTCCGGTCGAGCAGATCATCCTCGACAGCGCCCCCGCCCAGGAACACGCAGCCGCGTAAGAGCCCCTTGCCGGGCGGAGCCCCAGCCGCCCGGGAAGGCCCCCGGCCACTCAGCGCATGAGGGTCAGGAACGTTCCAGAGGTCGGGCGGTCCGCCGCACGGTGCGAACCACAGCTGCAACTCACCGGCGGCGGACCGCCGTTTGACGCGACCGCCAGGAACCACCCAGGTGCCGCGGCCCCGGCGATACGATGACACGTCGGCCGTTCAGCGCCGGTACAACATTCAGCTAAGCTGGATCACAGATTTCCTTTGTCCGAGGAGCAGAAAAGGACCGGCCACCAGGCCGGTCCTTTTCTGTCTAACCACACGCACCCGGACGGCAAACCGGAGACCGGCTCTATACCTGGGCGGTGCAGTTCCTACGGCTCAGTGGTTTCCCTTTGACTGTCTCCGAGCCGGCCCCCGCTCCTTACGGAGAGTGTGCACGGCCACCGCTTACCCAGGGGGACGTGCGATGGGGATGGTGACGTGGTGGTTGTGTGCAGACGGTCAGGTGGGGCCCATCGTCCCCATGTGTGCGGGAAAAGCCCGTAGGAAATAGCTTTTGCCGTGCCCATGTGGGCGAGGGGTTACTACTCGGAGACGCCCGCGACGGGAGTTGACTCTTGCGCGCCCTTCCGGCCCCGCGGACGCCCGCCGGCCTTCTTGGTCGGGGCGTCCAGTCCGAAGCCACGCAAGTCGGCCTGGTAGTCCTTGGCGTATTTCTGTTCCGCGGCGCCGAGCAGCTGCGCTGCTTCCTGAACCTCGACGCCGCTGGCGGCGGCCCTCTTGACGGCGTTCACTTTGGTGTCCCTGGCGGCGTCGATCTTGGCGGCGGCTTTAGCGGCAATGTCGTTGATATCCATACCGAAACCCTACCGACCATCACCGACACCCGAAAGCAGGTTTTCGGTGACCAAGCGCGAAAGGCGAAAAAACCATCAACGAAGACTGCCCGGAGCAAGCTATACACTTACGCGGGTGTAAGTGGCTTGTCGGCCTCGACACTGACGGTCGAGTGCGGCACACTGGTCAGTGTGGTCCCCGGTTCCGGGGTCGCTGCGCTGGGCTTTTGAAGGGATGGGAGAGTGCGTGACTGAGCAGAATGAGTCCCGTCCGCGCCTGTCCAAGCGCCGCCGTGAGAATTCGCCGGCGGGGACGAAGAAACGCCGCGAGGTGTGGGTCACCGTGGAGGAAGAAGCCGCACTCGTTGCCAGGGCCGAGCGGGAGAAGGTCACCGTCCCGAATCTGCTGATTTCCACAGCGCTGTCGGAGCACTCTGAATCACCGACGGAACGCCGCGCCATCGCGGCGGAATTGATGTCCCTGCACAATCTGCTGGCCCGGTCCTCGAACAACATTAACCAGCTCGCACGGCAGGCCAACGCGACCAGCGAGTTCCCCGCTGAAGCGCGTGAAGCGCTGGTGCACCTGCGGTCAGTGGCCATGCGTATTGACCGCACCATTGAGGGGCTGATGTAGGGATGATTCCGAACATCACCCGCGGTTCGCGCATGGGCGGGCTCATGGTTTACCTGGCATCGACCGATACCAACAAGACGAAGAACGCCCACTCCGATCCTCACCTGGTGGCAGGCGACGCTGCGATCATGGCGTGGTACGACGACGGTGTGCTGGACCGCGATGATGCGCTTGCTATTGCCAAGCATCTTGACCAGCCGAGCAGGGCATATGACGTATCGGTGCAGATCAAGGACATGCAGTGGGACGCGGCGAAGAAGGAGCGCGTTCACGTCGGTTACAAGGACGCCAGCGTGTGGCACTGCTCGCTGAGCCTGCGCGCCGAAGAGGGCGCACTGACGGATCAGCAGTGGGGTGACGTCGCCAACGATTTCGTGGACTCCATGGGCTTCACCGAAACCAGCGGAAAGGCCCGCTGCCGGTGGGCGGCGGTCAACCACGGCACGAGTGAGAACGGCAACCACCACATCCACCTGGCCGTGTCCCTGGTCCGCGAGGACGGCACCAAGGCATCCACCCACGGCGACTACAAGAAGGCTCAGGAATCGTGCCGTGAGCTGGAAGTTAAGTACGGGCTGGAACAGCTCTCCACCGTGCACGCCACCCGCGGTTACGACCGGGCCGAGAAGGCCACCGCCGTCCGGGACGACCGGGAAATGCACCGGTCCTCTTTGGCAAGGAAGGTTCGCGCCAGCGCCAGCGCCTCGGCCACCGAAGGGGAGTTCGTCCGGCGTGCCCGCGACACCGGCATGCTGGTCCGGCCGCGCTACGCGAAGGACACCACCGACGTCATCGTCGGGTACTCGGTAGCGGAGCGGCCCAAGCAGGGCGAGCGGCCCATCTGGTTCGGCGGCGGGACACTTGCCTCCGACCTGAAACTCGGTGCCTTGCGTGAAGAGTGGATGGACTCACCGCACCTGGCAACCGAAGCCGCAGCGGAATGGAACGCAGCGGCCCGCAACAGGCGCACCGTGTCCAGGACCGGCCCCGAGAAAGCGACACCGCCGGCGGAGGTCTGGGTGGAATACACCCGCAACGCGGCCGCCCTGGCTGACCAGCTGCGCACCATTCCACGGGATGATCACGCGACCTGGGCGAAGGCTGCACGGGACGTCTCCGGGGCGTTCGCGGCATGGTCCTGCCGGCTCGAACCGACCCCGGGGCCGCTGGCGGCCACCGCCGCTGAACTGTCCCGCACAGCCCAGCTCCGGGCACCACGGGAGCACAGCAAACCCGTGGCTCTGCCGTCGATTGCGGGAACCGCCATGTTGTTCATGGCCGCAGCAAGCAAGGACAAGACGGCCGCGCAAACGGCCCTCATGGTTCAGCTGATCAACACCGCCTTCGCCGTCTATGAAATGCATCAGCAGTCAGGACGGAGCCGGGAGGCACAGCGCATCCGTGCAGTGGTCGAGCAACAGCTTGCCCCGTTCACCGGCACCATGCCCAAGGCCGTGCTGGTGGGTGCAGAACCGCAGTCGGCGACGGAGGCAGCAGTGCCGCCCAGGGCCATCGATATCGCCCGGCGCGGGATGGTCCCCCTCCGCCCGGGATCAGCAGTGCCCTCAACGCCAACACCGGCGACGCCGGCTAAGACGTACCAGCCCAGCCGACGCGATTCCGGGCCGGGCCTGGACAGATAAGACTCACACCACTAGTGCAAGGGGATTCTCAATGACAAAGTCAAACGCCTTGAGTGACCGGTATCGTCCGGTACTCGAAGCGTTTGTGGTCTCTGAGGAGCGCCCAAATGACGTTGATGCGGCGTCGGGCCAGGGCGAGGATGGCTTGCTTGTGGTTCTTCCCTTCAGCGCGTTTCCGGGCGTAGTAAGCCCGCGAGGTTGGACAGTGAACGGACGCGGTTTGGGCAGAGAGGTAACAGGCACGCAGCAGTCTTCGGTCGTAGCGTCTGGGTCGGTGGTGGTTGCCGCTGACCCGGCCGGAGTCACGCGGGACCGGGGCTACCCCAGCGACGCCGGCAAGCCGGTTGGGGTTCTCGTACTGGTCCATGTTTCCGCCGGTCGCGGCGAGGAACTCGGCGGCGAGCTGCACACCAAACCCAGGGACGCTCAGCAGGATGTCGGCGTATTCATGCTCTCGAAACCGGGCCTCTATCTGGGCCTCGACCTCCTCAATCTCTTCGCGCAGACGCAGGATCTGAGCCGCGATCTTAGCCACCAGCATCGCGGCCGCTGCCTGCCCGGGCACGGCGGTGTGCTGTCGGTTAGCCGTTTCCACCGCGGTCTTGGCAAGAAGGTCGGCCTGGCGGACTCCTTGTTTTCGCAGCCAGTTCGCGATTCTAGCCTGGCCTGCTTTGCGGATCCCGTCAGGGGTTTGGTACCTCGTCAGAAGCACCAGCGCGCCTTTACGCAAGGAGTAATCGAAGGCCGCTTCCAGTGCCGGGAAATACCCCAGCAAGGTTGCGCGGAGCCGGTTAATGGCGCGAGTCCGGTCCGCGACGAGATCGCTGCGGTGAGCCGAGAAGAGCCGGAGCTCGATCGAAATTTCATCGGATGCCCGGACGGGGCGGAGGTCGCGACGCATCCTGGCCTGGTCGGCAATGATGCCGGCGTCCTTGGCGTCGGTCTTTCCGTCACCGCGGTATGTGCGGGAGGCGTGGTGCACGGTTCTGCCAGGGATGTAGAGGACCTGTTGGCCGTTGTCGACCAACAGGCTGATAGCGAGAGCACCGCCTCCGTCGTTCAGGTCGGTTGCCCAGACCACTTCAGCGTCCTCTGCCACGGAGAGAACGTCCGCGATCATGGCCAGCAGTTCGGTCTCATCATTCGCCACGCGGCGAGAGTAGAGCCGCCGGCCCTCCTCATCGATCGCCACGCAGTGATGGTGAGATTTTCCAGCATCAATGCCCGCCCACAATCGCGTCACGGGTACCTCCTTGGCTCGTCGGGGTGTGCTACGCCCAGTCGACAACCTCGCCGTCGTGTCCTTACACAGCGATCAATGTCGCACTTCTCAATTAGAGGTCGAGTTGTCGCGGGGCACCGGGCGGCCAATCCCCTTCAGCCACAAACAGGGCGTAGAACACGATGAAGCCATACCCGGTGCCCCTGGGTGATGGCGAGCATACAAAGCCCACCGAACACACACCAACAACGTAAGGAACACGATGAGTGAATCAGATGGAATGGATGACGTCCTGGACGGCGGCCTTCGGCAGTCGCTGATGATCGCCTCACGCATTGCCGAAACTCTGGCCCGTCGCCGGCAGGAATCCCAGCGGCAGCAGGAACACCAAGACGCCCAGGTGGCGCACGAAGCCCGGGCACGTCTCGCCGCCGAACGCAGCGCCGCCCACGCAGCGCTGGCCCCTGTGGAGAAGGACCAGTGGTGGGACAAAGCGCAGCCCCATGACATTGCCACGGCGCACGTCGTCGCTGAAGGCTGGAAAGACCACGACCCCACGGCACTGGCCGCGTCCGAAAAGATCCGTCAGGAAGTGCTCACCCGCTATTGCATCGACACCCACGACGTCGGCACGGACGCCGCGTACCTGGAGTCTGGGATCCAGACCGCCGCCACGGATAAGGCCCGCCAGGACGCACTGGCACGCAGCCAGGAAGAAACACGGAAGGCCGCCGCCGAACACGAGAAGGCCATGCAACTGCTCGCCGCAGCCCGCGCCGAAGAACTCCGCGCACAGGCCGCCGAGCTGGCCCCGGAAATGGAACGCCACCACGTGCCCGCCGAATACCTGGCAAACCCCGAACTGGCCCAGGCATTGCAGACCGCACACAGCGCCAAGACCCCCACGGCGGTGGAGGCAGCCGACGCCACCGTTCAGGAACGCATGTTCCTCATCGGCAAGGACGGCATCAACGGTCCCGACCTTGACCAGCTCCGCAAGGAGACCACCGCGAACGTCAACGGCGCCGGTGACTCGCACTTCGAGGACCCCGCGTTCGTGAAAGCCGCCGAGGCGATGCACGAGGCCAGGCTTTTGACCGAGGGCGGTTTCAAGGGCTCCGAACGGACACCGGTGGAGCAGCGATACGAACGCGCCGAAAAGGAACTCTTCGCCCGTATGGAAAGCGTCGGCCGCGAGATCGAGAACCGCGTCACCGGCAACGACAGCAGCCGGCTCAAAGACCAGGGCCTCAAAACAGAAACCGCGTCGGCCGCCGACTACGGATCCGCCGAACACCACGAGAAGTTCGCTGAGACCCTTGCGAATACTGGCGCCAACGAAAACCAGATCCGTGGGCGGCTTGCCGCGGCCCGCAGCGAGGGAACCCACCCCAGCGTGGCCGTGACCATGGGCAAGGGGGCCGCCAAGGCCAGGAAGTCACGTACAGGAGCCGCCGTGGGCTCCGAGAGGGGTAAGAACGGTTTTGCCCGCTAGGTCTTAGTTGAGTCAATGAAGGAGGCGGCCATCTGGCCGCCTCCTTCATTGACTCAAGGGCTACCGCGCCGCGGTATTGTCCCGGCTCCTGGCCGACCGACACGAAGGCCCGGCTGGCGCAGAAGTCCTCGCCGGCCAAGACGTCGAAGATGGCCAGACAGGGAGGCAGGGGAAAGGCGCTGGAGCGCGTACACCGCCCAACGAGGCGCGGTGTGGTTTGATTTCTCAGGTCTCCATCGAGTCGCTTCCGGCTCTCAGTCGCTGCACCAGACAGTAAGGGGGGCCTTGATTGTAGTTTTGAGATACGACTGCGTAGAAGCTAACAGGTCAAGCTGTTGGGGGGTCGCTTTCGAAACTGACAATCCCGGCTGGACTATGACCATCTCCATGCGCCGTCGCAAGACCATTGCTCGGTCCTGGATCTCGTAGAGTTTCTTGATGTCACCGACTTCGAAGGGGCTTACGCCTTCTCGTTTTTCTTGCGCGATCGAGAAGTATCGCGAAGAAGGGGGCCAGGTGGCTACGGCGCCCCATAACCGACTTCTGCGTTTGGCCGCAGAATTCATACAAGTCCGAAACTCGTGCACCTTGGCGGTCGCCGTGTGCGTACTTACAGTGAACGAGTCGAACAAGAAGGCCATCGTGGTCAATGCGCATTGCCGCGACGTCGGCTACCTCGCCCGTTCCATCATCGTCAAAGATGAGGTCCCAAGGTTGTGGTTCGCTTTTAAGCTTCGCAATTGCCTTGTATTGGATCGAATCCTGGTGCCGTTCTTTGGACTGAGACTCTCTGTTGAACCTTGTACCTGTCCAATCGAGGGTTACTAGCGTCGCGCCGAAGGCTCACGCGTCAGTCGCTGGAGCCGGTGTCCGTGGTCAGCCCGCGGTCATCTGCTTCCCGCCGGTTTTCTTCTTCCGCGGGACCGGGTGTGATCGTCCGGTGTCCGTCGGCTGGATCGCTGTCTGTGGCAGCTTCAGGCTGACCGCCATCACGGTCTGATCCGTCGTCCTTCGGGCCCGCCGGACCTGCGGGGTGTCCGGTGACCGGCATCGCCTTCGGACGGCTGCCGTCGTTCAATGACTCTTCGGGTTCGTTCATTCGAGTGCTCATCAACTGCTCCCGTTCCTGTCGGTATCTACGTACGGTCGCTTCCACGCTAACAGGCCGGGGGAGAGCAAGTAGGCAAAGGCCAGCGCCGGGTCAGGACGTCGCGGCGGCACGGGTAGGGCTGCCGGGGTGATCCCGTGCTGGGGCTGGGCGCTCCTTCCGGGGTCCCGACGGGCCCGGTGTCCGGCAGGCTGAGTCGGGGAGGCAAACCCGCCCGGGACCAGGCGCATGCTCCGCAGATCCGCCCGTCGTTTGTTGACTCGGCCCTCCCGATAAGGGCCCGGTCCCTGCCGGCCGGGGCCGGCAGCCGGGCGGACCGTAACTGCCTCTGACCCGGTTCGCTTAGTGCCCGGGCCTGCCGGGTGGGACGATGCAGGTTTGAGCGAGAATACACATTTCGGTGCGGGAGGAACTTCTCCCGGCGGCGAGGAAGACCGTGTCGACGGTTTGGATAAAGAGAGCCCGAAAAGGCCGATCACGCAGCCGATGCGCACCGTGGGCCAGCGTCGCCGGGACTCGGAGAAGAAGCTCGATAACCACCAGCGCGAATCCCGGACAAAACCGTCAGATTGATTTGCGGTGGGGCGCTTGCATACGGCGCCCTGGAGGACGGTGGGCGACCTGCTCAGCTTCCTTCATTCCGGGCGGGCCGGTTTCAAAGCCGGGAAACCAAGGAAACCCCCGCCGGCGGGCGGGGGGTTTTTGCTGGATACCGGGCTCTCCGCCGTTCTCTGAAGGGCCATAATGGCCACGGAGTAGGATTCGCTGACAGGAACTTAGGGCCGGGATGCGAGCACCCCTCCCGCGGGATTGTTGGCCCCGGGCATCGGCTCAAACGAGGATCGTTGGGTTTGCCGTTTTACCCCGGTGCAGATTCTGCGCGTCAGTTGGTGGTTGCCGCGTAAAGGTTCAGGCTCCCGGAGAATATGATCCATGAAATGTACGGGAGCATCAGGACCCCGGCGGTCCGGCTGATGGGGCCGAAACGGAGAACGGTGACGCTTACGCCGAGGGCCAGGGCTGCGATAATGAGGAGCGCCAGCCATAGTGCGGCGGTTCCGAACATGGGATACATGCCGAAGAACGTTGGTGTCCACGCCAGATTCAGGGCCAGTTGGACGCCGTAGGCCACCATGGCGCCCCGGCGGGGGGGGGTGGACCGCTGCCGCCATACAAGCCAGGCGGCCACGGCCATGGTTGCGTACAGCACCGTCCAGGTGATCCCGAAGACCCAGTCCGGCGGTGTCCAGGGCGCCTTGCTGGCTGCCGCGTACCAACCGTGAGCGTTCGCGATGACGGCCAGCGAGCCGAGGAATGACACCGCGTGGGACAGGGCCAGAAAGCCCAGAAGTGCCGCGATATGATGGCCGATGCCCGCCTTGCCCGGCATCGGCCGGGCAGGCATGGGTTGTTCAGATTTCGCGGGCACTGATACACCTTGGTCAATCCCGGGGCGGCCGTCAAACCGGACGTTGCGCCGGGCCCCGTACGTTGCCCTCAAATTCTCACAGGCTGTGGGTACGCGGCGTTTCTGTCGTGCAACGGGTGAGCGGTGCCGGATCGTGGTCATTGCCAGGCGCAACCCGGCAGGGAGGAACAATAGAGCCATGGCACGAGGAAATCTGCGCATCTTTCTTGGGGCTGCGCCCGGGGCGGGTAAGACATATGCGATGTTGGAAGAAGGCCGCCGGCTGGCAACGGAGGGATTAGAAGTCGTTGTTGGTGCGATCTCCACGCGGGGTCGTGCCGACACTGCCGGACTGCTGCAGGGCATGGAAGCATGCCCTGAGCTTGCATGCAGCCCGGGTGAGGATGCCGGTTTAGATGTCCAGGCGTTGACAGCCCGTGACCCTGACATCGTCCTGGTTGATGATTACGCTGCGGTGTCGGCCGGTGTGGGCCGGTGGGAGCAAATCGGCGCCCTGCTGGAAGCAGGGGTGAACGTTCTTTCGACATTGGACATCAGGAACGTGCAATCGCTGTCCGACGTCGTGCGCACGATCACGGGCGTTCAGGAAGCAGCCACGGTCCCGGACACTGTGGTGCGGGGCGCTGATCAAATCGAGTTGGTGGATGTCTCCCCTGAACTGCTGCGTCAGCGGCTAGCGGAGGGAAAGATCTACGGCACCCGGGAGGAGGCCGATGCCGCTCTGGCCGGTGTTTTCCGTATCGGCACGCTTGCCGCTTTGAGGGAGCTCGCCTTGTTGTGGCTCGCGGAACGGGTCGATGCCGGCTTGTCAGACTACCGGGAGCTGAAAAGAATCAGGGACAGCTGGCCCACCAGGGAAAAGATCGTCGTCGGGGCGGGTGGACAGAGTCAGGATCAGGCACTGGTACGACGGGCTGCGAGGATGCTGGCAGCTGCTGCTGGTGGAGAACTCCACGTGGTGCACGTGCGCACCAGTGGGGAGGGTCGCGGCCTGGAGTCAGGCAAGGACCTGGAACTGCTGCGTAAGTTCACGGCAGAGCTCGGCGGGGTTTTCCACTCCATTGGCGGGCAGGACGCGGGCTCGGCGTTGCTGGATTTCGCCCGGAGCATCAACGCCACCCAAATCGTGATGGGGTCCCCGCGGCGGCAGTCTTCATTTGGTTTCCGGCGGGGGGCGGCGGCGACCGTGATGCGGGGTGCCGGTGCGATCGAGGTTCACCTCATCAATTACGTCCAGGGCGCGGCCAACAGGGCGCGGACGAGGCGCCCTAGGCTGGGGCGGCGCCGGGAGATACCGGCATTTGCCCTGGCGGTGGGGCTTCCTTTTCTCCTGCAGTTAGTACTGGACCTTCTGCCCCACGACCAGCTGTCAACGGACATGCTGGTCCATCTGACCGGGATCGTCGGGGTTGCCCTGCTCGGGGGGCTCTGGCCCGCCGTGGTGGCCGCCGTCGTTGCGGGGCTCATCGTCAATTACTTCAGCGTTCGGCCGGTGGGGTCACTGTCGGTGATTGATCCAGAGAATGTCCTGGCGTTGCTGATTTTTGTGGTGGTGGCGGTGGCCGTGTCGATGGTGGTGGACCGGTCGGCCAAGCTCAGCAAGGAAGCACACATCGCCAGCGCGGAAGCTGCCGTCCTGGGTGAATTGAGCCGTCGGGCCGTCGCTGAGGGGAACAGCATTCCTGCGTTCCTGGACCAGATCCGGGAGCATTTCCAGGTACAGGGGGCAGGTCTGTGGATAGGACGTGAGTCCGGCCCCTCCAGGAACGTCACGTGGGAGCTTCAGGAGTTCTCCGGCGAACCGCGCCGCCCGGACAAGGTGTCGGCGGCAGACACTGTGGAGCAGTTGGACGGGGACAGGATGCTGACCCTGACCGGGAAGGAGCTTTCCCAGGACGAGAGGCGACTGCTCTCAGCGTTCGGTGCGCACCTGCTGGCCATGGTCCAGCGCGAGGAGCTCTCAGCGAGCCAGCGTGAAAACGTCCGCCTGGCGGAGGGGAATACTATGCGGACGTCGATTTTGCGGGCCGTGTCCCATGATCTGCGCACGCCACTGGCCGGTATCAAGCTTGCCTCCAGCAGCCTGCGTGACAAGACCATCTCCCTCGGGCCCGGGGAGCAGGAAGAACTTCTGGCCACCATAGAGTCCGGCGCTGACCGGTTGGACCGGCTGGTCAGCAATCTCCTTGACATGTCCCGGATCACGGCCGATTCCGTTGCGCCGCTCATCCGCCCGGTCTTTTGGGCCGACGTTGTGGGTGAAGCGCTGCGCGGCACAGCTTCTGAGCGGCTCCGGGTGCTTTTGCCGGACAACATGCCACCGGTCGATGCCGACCCCGGCATGCTTGAACGGGTCATTGCGAACCTCGTGGAGAACGCGCTGAAGTATGCCCCGGGGTCTGATGTGGTGATTGCCGGAGCGGTGGGCGGCGCGGGCAGTGCAAGAATTGGGGATGTTCCTGCCAGTGAGCTCACTGTCGTTGATCACGGCTCGGGCATCCCCGCGGACGAGGTTCTGGCCATGTTCAGGCCCTTTCAACGTGCTGATGACACCACGCCGGGTACGGGAATCGGCCTGGGTCTGGCAGTGGGGAAAGGGTTCATTGAAGCAATGGGCGGGGTTCTTCTGGCGGAGCCCACCCCGGGCGGGGGCCTGACGATGGTGGTCCGGCTGCCGCTCTCCACGGGCGTGGCGCCGGACCCCCGGTTCGAGAGGACGCCATGGCAGTAGTACTGATCGTTGATGACGAAGTCCAGATCCTCCGCGCCCTGCAGATCAACCTGAACGCCAGAGGTTACTCAACCGTTACCGCGTTTACCGGGCAAAGCGCCTTGGATCAGGCCGCCAGTAATCCGGTGGACGTCATAATTCTGGACCTGGGTCTGCCTGACCTGGACGGCATTGAAGTGATACGCAGGCTCAGGCGCTGGAGCGAGGTACCCATCGTGGTGCTCTCAGCACGACACGGCTCCGATGACAAGATCCAGGCACTGGACGCCGGGGCGGATGATTACGTGACTAAACCGTTCGGGATGGATGAACTCCTGGCCAGGCTCCGCGCGGCCCTGCGGCGCGGGACGGCGGGGGACGTCCCGATCGTGCAAACCGATGGCTTCACCGTTGACCTCGCCGCCAAACAGGCGACCCGGCGCGGGGTTAGTGTCCGTTTGACCCCCACGGAGTGGGACATCCTTGAGCTGCTGGTCAGGAACCGAGGGGCCCTGGTCACTCACGATGAGATCCTCACCCAGGTATGGGGCCCTGCGTACGTCGAAGAGACGGGGTACCTTCGGGTCTACCTCGCACAGTTGCGACGGAAGCTGGAAGCCGATCCCGCGAAGCCACGGCATCTTCTGACGGAAACCGGACTCGGTTACCGCTTCCAGGAGTGACCGAGGAGGACCCAGCCCCCAGGCCGGGCCGTCGCCAGGCCGGCGTTAAGGAAGCATTAAGATCCACGGGATACCCGGTCTGTTGTCCTCGGCGCGGTGCTACGCTCCGGTGGTTATCAGCACAGCGCCGCGCCTGAGACGGGGTCCTGTTGTGCCCGTCTGCGGCAGAATAGAAAGACACGTCCTTGACGGCTCGCACCCACTTTTCTCTCCCCGCATCTGTTCCGAACCCTGAACGCGTCACCGAACCCGGCAACGCACTGGTCCGGTGGCTGCTGGAACACCGGGTGCACCAGCCCGTCGGGCCGGAGACTCCCGACGATCACGCTACGCAGCAGAGCTGGTGGAAGGTGATGTGCCTGACCGGGGTGGACTACTTCTCCACCCTGTCCTACCTGCCAGGCATCGCGGCTCTCGCCGCCGGTGCGCTGTCACCGCTGGCGACGCTGCTGATCGTGGCCCTGACGCTGCTCGGGATGCTGCCGATGTACCGGCGGGTGGCCAAGGAAAGCCCCCACGGGCAGGGATCGGTGGCGATGCTGGAACGGCTCCTGCCGTTCTGGCGCGGGAAGATCTTCGTGCTGATCCTGCTCGGCTTCGTCGCGACGTCCTGGATCATCACCATCACCCTGTCAGCGGCCGACGCTACAGTTCATCTGCTTGAAAACCCCTACCTGCCCCCCTTCCTGGAAGGACAGGCAGTGGCCATCACCGTCGTTATGCTCCTGATCCTGGGCGCGGTGTTCCTCATGGGCTTCTCTGAAGCAGTCGCCGTCGCCATCCCCCTAGTGGCTGTTTTTCTGCTGATGAACGCCATCATCATCGGGACAGGGATCATCGACGTCTTCGCCACCCCCGGCGCATTCACTACCTGGACTGATGCCCTGACCTCCTCCGGCGTCGGTTTCAGCGGGATCATCTGGCCGGCCCTCGTGGCCTTTCCCCTGCTGGTCCTGGGCCTGTCCGGCTTCGAAACCGGCGTCAGCATGATGCCCCTCGTGGCAGCCAAAGGCGCTACCCCGGAGGAGAAACTGGCCAGCAGAGTCAAAAACACCCGCAGACTGTTGACCGTCGCGGCGTTGATCATGAGCGTGTACCTGCTCGGCAGCAGCTTCGTCACCACCGTGCTCATCCCGGCAGAGGAGTTCCAGGCTGGAGGCGAAGCGAACGGCCGGGCCCTGGCGTACCTGGCCCACGAACACCTCGGAAACGGCTTTGGCTCCGTCTACGACGTCAGCAGCATCCTCATCCTCTGGTTCGCCGGCGCCTCCGCGATGGCAGGGCTCATCAACATCGTCCCCCGCTACCTTCCCTCCTACGGCATGGCCCCGGACTGGTCCCGCGCCGTCCGCCCGGTCGTGCTCGTCTATACAGCCATCAGCATCCTGATCACCATCGGCTTCAACGCAGACGTCAACGCCCAGGCCGGCGCGTACGCCACCGGGATCCTGGCGATGATGGTCTCCGGCGCGATCGCCGTTACCATCTCCGCCATCCGCAAAAAACAACGCGCTGCGTCCATCGGCTTCACCGTCCTGACTGTGGTGATGCTCTACGCCCTAACCGCCAACGTGATAGCAAAACCGGACGGCATTACCATCTCCGGGTTCTTCATCCTCGGAATCATCGCCGTCTCCCTCGTCTCCCGCATCAGCCGCACCACCGAGCTGCGCGTGCACCGGATCGACTTCGACGACAACGCCCGACGCTTCATCAGCGACACACTGGAGTATGACGGCCGGATAAATCTCATCGCCAACCGTCCCCAGGCGCGCGACGGCGCCGAATACGCAGACAAGGAAGCAGCCCAGAGGGACAACAACCCCGTCCCCGGCACAGCGGACGTCATCTTCCTTGAAATCGACATCACCGACCCCTCCCAATTCAGTGACACCCTGGAAGTCCGAGGAGTAGAGGTAGACGGCCACCGGGTCCTCCGCGCCCAAAGCCCCGCCGCGCCCAACGCGATCGCCGCGATCCTCCTGGCCCTCCGGGACGCCACCGGCGTCCGCCCGCACGCCTACTTCGAATGGTCCGAAGGCAACCCCCTGGCCCACCTCATGCGCTACCTGCTCCTGGGAACCGGTGACACCGCCCCGGTCGTCAGGGAAATCATCCGCGAAAATGAACCGGATCCGGACCGCCGCCCGGGCATCCACGTCGGGTGAGCAGCCGCCAAAAGGGACCATCCGCAAAAGGCGGCCCGCGGACGGACACCTTCAGCATCGCCGCTTTCCAGAAGTCGCGCCATGACAACGGCGGCCACAGGGAAAGCATCATCCGCCGGCTGATGTCCCACCCCGTCAGGGCCGTGCCCCTGGCCTTCCTATTCGTCATCATCATCGGCGCCGCCGTGCTGATGCTCCCCGCATCACGGACAGACCCCGCGTCCGGGGCGTTCACGGATGCCCTGTTCACCTCAGTCTCAGCAGTCTGCGTCACCGGCCTGATCACCGTGGACACGGCAACGTTCTGGACCCCCTTCGGCCAGGGCGTCATCCTCGGGCTCATCCAGGTGGGTGGATTCGGCATCATGACCCTGGCAACCCTCCTGGCCCTGCTGGTCCGCAAAAGCATCGGACTTCGCGGCCAGCTCGTCGCCCAATCAGAAACCCACACCCTAAACCTCGGCGACGTCCGGGCCGTCCTGGTCCGGGTAGCAAAAATCATGCTCACCGTCGAAGCCTCAACAGCCCTGATCCTGACCCTCAGGTTCTGGATCGCCTACGACCAGAACCCCCTCACCGCCCTCTGGCACGGCGTATTCCACGCCATCTCCGCCTTCAACAACGCAGGCTTCTCCCTCTACAGCGACAACCTCATCGGCTTCGCCGAAGACCCTTGGATCATCACCCCCATCTGCCTGGCCATCATCGCCGGCGGACTCGGGTTCCCGGTCATCATCCAGCTCATCCGCGGTGAAATAAGACCTAAGAACTGGAGCATCCACCTGCGACTGACCATCTACGGATCGGTTATCCTTCTGATCGTAGGGACGGCCCTGTTCGCCGCTTTCGAATGGAACAGGAACGAAACCCTCGGCGAACTCACCATCACCGGCAAGATCCTCGGCTCCCTCGCGGGCGGAGTGTTTCCCCGCACCGCCGGGTTCAACAGCATCGACTACGGAGTTGCGGCACCGGAAACACTCATGGTCACCAACATCCTGATGTTCATAGGCGGCGGCAGTGCAGGCACCGCGGGCGGAATCAAAATCACCACTTTCCTGGTACTGGGCTTTGCGATCTGGAACGAAGTCCGCGGCCGGGACCAGGTCACCGTCGCACACCGTTCCATCAGTTCCTCATCCCAGCGCCAAGCCCTGTCAGTGGCTCTCCTGGGCATCGCGGCCGTCGTCTCCGGAACCATGCTGCTGCTCATGTTCACTGACTACAGTCTCGAAAAGGTCCTCTTCGAATCCATCTCCGCCTTTGCAACCGTCGGAATGAGCACCGGCATCACGTATAACCTTCCCCCGTCCGCAGAATGGATCCTCATGGCGCTCATGTTCACCGGACGCATAGGAACCGTTGCGGTCGCCTCCGCCCTCGCCCTCTCAGCCCGGCCGCGCCACTACCACCTCCCCGAGGAACGCCCCATCATAGGCTAGGGCCGCCGGCACACCTGGCACAGCAACAATGCCCTTCCGAGACACGGGTAACATCAAGCCCCGGCCTGCAGCCAGAGATCCTAATTCTTAGCCGAACCGTTCCTGGGGGTCAGACGCCTCGAGCGGCCTGACGGTGTAGTGCGATACCAGCGAGCCCACGACCGCGTAGGCGACGACAATGCTTACGGCGTCCGCCGGCGCCGCCGCCTGTTGGGCGGCGGCCTGGAGGTCCTGGTGGGGTCGGTTGCCTGGGACGTCCTCATGGATATTCAATGCCCGACGCTAATTACCAGGCCGGTAGGGCAGCACCGGCTGGCCTCCTTGCGGCGGGAAGGACTTCCCGCTGTTAACGCCAACCCAAAACAGGGCCATTTGTTGTTCGTTCTATTGTGCCGTACTGGCTGTGGGCTGGTGTTTTCTGAGCCGGTAGCTGTTGCCTTTGAGGCTGATGACGTCGACGTGGTGGACGATCCGGTTGATCATGGCCGAGGCGATGGTCAGGTCCCCGAAGACGTCGCCCCAGCGGGCGAAGGGCAAGTTGGACGTCAGAATCATGGAGGCGTGTTCGTAGCGGCTGGAGACCAGCTGGAAGAACAGGTTCGCGGCGTCCTGATCAAACGGGATGTAGCCGACTTCATCGACCACCAGGAGACTGTAGCGGCGTAGTTTCACCAGTTCCTGGGCGAGTTTCCCGCGGGAATGAGCCTCCTGGAGCCGGGCAACCCAGCCGGTTGCGGAGTCGAAGAGGACCCGGTGCCCGGCCTTGGCTGCCTTGATGCCGATCCCGACCGCGAGGTGGGTTTTGCCGGTGCCGGGAGTAGTTGGGCCCCCGTTAGCAGTCCAGCGGCTATGCGATAGCTAATTGGTTTTCTTGCGTCCAGGTTTCCCAGTACCGCTTCGGCGTCATGCCGTCCAGGGATCCGTGGGGCCGTTCATGATTGTAGATAGCTTTCCATTCCTCGGCCAAATACGCTGCTTCGGCCATGCTGTCCATGATTTCTCCGGAGAGTTGTTCCCTTCTGAATTGGGCGTTGAAGGATTCGATGAAGCCGTTCTGCCAGGGTGATCCCGGGTCGATGAATGCGGTGCCGACCCCGGCGGTGTTGCACCAGCTGACCAGTGCCTCAGCAGTGAACCCGGGCCCGTTGTCGCACCGGACGTAGGCCGGGGCGGTGCCGGTTTCGGCGATGATGTTCTCCAGTACCGCGACTACGTCGGCGGCTTGAACGACCGGCGAGGAATGATCGCCAGCGCGGTGCGCGTGTATTCGTCGATGACATTGAAAAACCGGATATGCCGGCCGCAGGAGGTCACGTCGGACTGGAAGTCGAAACTGACCACATGCATCGGGTACTGCGCTGTGAGGCGTTTCTGCTCCCCAGCGCCAGGCCCGGTGCGGCGATTCTTCCGCGCCCTGGGTTTACAGACCAGGCCTTCGTCGCGCCAGAGCCGGCGCACCCGCTTCCTGTTCAGCGCCACGCCGTCCCACTCGGGCTGTGCCAGCAGGTGCCAGCGGGCCTTCCGCCAGCCCCACGCGAGGTGCTTCACGGCGACGGCGGGCAAGGCTGCGCGGAGCTGCATTTCCTCGAAGCCCATGTCGGGCTTCTTCTTGCGGAACGCGGACCGGTTCTAACCCAGGACGTCACAGGCGAAACGTTCGGACGCCCCGAACTTGTCCACCGCCATGCGCACGGCACGGCGGCGGGGTTCGGGGCTCAGAATTTTCCCTTGGCCACCCGTTGAGGATGTCGATGGCCAGTTCCCTCTCCGCCAGCAGGCGCTTGAGCCTGGCGTTCTCCTTCTCCAGCTCCCGGGTCCGTTTGGACGCCTCGGCATTCTTCTCGGGCCCGTACTGGTTCAGCCAGCGGTACCAGGTTGCCTCCGTGACCTGAAGCTCCCTGATGACCTCGACCAACGGGTGTCCGTCGTTGAGCATTTTCTGGCCCTGCCGGACTTTGGCGATGACATCCTCGGGGGTGTGTCTGCGTGCCAGCCATGATTCGTGAATTTCCTCCTGCGTCCATTCTCGGACACGAACTCACACAAACACTGGACTTCTACCTGGGGACCCAACCGGGAGGTCCGAGCAGGACCACGTTTTTGGCCTCGGAGAGGAACACCCCGGTGCCCAGATGCGCGATGAGGTTCCGGTCCGCGGAGGGCTGGTGGTCGAAGTTGAACTCCTCCAGGTCCTTGTGGGCGGGGAACCTCGCGGCCTTGATCCGTGTCGCCGCTCCGGAGGCTTCGCGTTCGGAGACTTCACGGGAGAGGACAGCTGCCAGGTACTCCTCATGGGACCAGCCGGAGTCCCGGGCCTGGTCCCCGAGACGGCGGGGCTGCCGGGCCCATGCCCGGACGTGGGTGGCGATGATGACGCCCTCATGGGTGACCCAGACAGTGTCCAGGTCAGCGGTGACATCCACGATCCGCCCAATGAACGAAGGGTCCACGGAATAGTCGTTGGAGAACACCCGCACGTAGTAATCCCGCGGGAGCCGCACCGCGTTGCGGAACACCGTTTCCGGGGTCACCGGCGGCAGTTCCCGCATCCTCTCCCGGTCCAGGACGATCAGCTCGTCAGGGCGGCCGTGGCGGGACCGCAAGTAACGGTGATTGGCCTTGGGCAGCCAGTCCTCCAGTTGGCCGTTGAAATCCGCTGGTGAGCGGAAGTCCCGGCCCGGCATGAAGCGTTGCCGGAAGAACCGGTTCATCCGCTCGACCATGCCCTTGGACTCCGGATCCCGCGGCGGAAGCAGCTTGATCTCCAACCCCAGGGACCCGGCGAACGCGGCCGCCGGCTCCGTGGGCCGGCGCCGGCCGATGCCGGACTCGTTGTCCCATAACAGCCGGGACGGAACCGCCTGCGCATCCTGGAGCAGAGTCCACATGCCGCCCAGAAGGTCCGGCGTCGTCCGCGACGGCAACATCCGTGCCTGGATGAATCCCGAGAACGCCGAGGTCATCACCAACACCGGTGGTGTGTCGTTCTGGCCCTCACCGACGGGCAACGGCTCGTGCGGGAACCACAGATCGCACTGGACCTGGAACCCCGGCTCGTGGACCAGGCGGTCGGCCGGGTCCGGCGGCGCGTATTCCGGCCGGATTGCGGCGACCTTCGCCCGGAACAGCGACGCGGAACCAGCCCAGCCCACCCGCTCCGCGAGCGTTGCCGCCGGCATCGTCGGCGTCTTCACCAACAATTCCCGCACCCGGGGAGCAAACGCATCAAAACTCGACACTCCGGCCGCCCGCTGATACTTCGGCGCCCGGTCCGACTCCAGCGCACGCTCCACCGTTCCGCGGGAAACCCCCACGATCCTGCCGATCTCACGCTTCGAGTGCTTGCCCGTTGAAAACAGGTGGCGTATCTCCGCCCAATCATCCAAATTGATCACCTTCCATAATGGTCGGTGGCCCTGTTTTCAGTTGGCGCTTCTGGCCCTGTTTTGGGTTGGCGTTAACATCCCGCGCCTTCCGGTCGCCCGGCTTCCCTGCAGCCGCCGCCACCCGATCCGGACGGCCCCGGAAGCTGAAGGCCCGGGGCGCCGGGGCGGACCGTGTCCGAAGACAGTGGGAGCGCTTTGACGCATCACAGTTCAGAGCCATTTGCGGTGTTTGAACGACAGGTAGAGGCCGATGCCCATGGCGAGCATGAGTCCGAGCGCGAAAGGGTAGCCCAGCGGCCACGCCAGCTCGGGCATGAGCTCGAAATTCATCCCGTAAACGGTGCCGACGAGAGTGGGGGCGAAGAGGATGGCCGCCCACGAGGAGATCTTCTTGACTTCCTCATTCTGGGCCAGGCCCGCTTCAGAGAGGTGACGCATCTCCTCGTTCTGGGCCAGACTCGATTCAGAGAGACGCCGCATCTCCTCGTTCTGCTGCTGGGCCACCAGAGTTGTGTGGACCGTCAGCGCGCTGTGGAGCAGAACGCGGAAGGCATCGACCCTTTCAACGACGCGGATGACGTGGTCATGGACGTCCCTTAGCCTGCGCTGCAGTTCCAGATCCAGATGGTATTTCTCCGCGCCGCGTTCCAGGGCCTCCAGCATGGCCCGGAGCGGGTGGGTGGCGCGCTGGAACTCGATGACTTCCCGGGAGAGTTCGTAGATGCGCCGGGCCACGTCCGGGCCGGCGCTGAACAGCTCATCCTCGATCTCGTCGATGTCGTTCTCCAGCCCGGCGGCAACGGGCTCGTACTGGTCCACGACTTCGTCCAGGATCGCGTACAGTACGGCCTGCGGGCCCAGCGCCAGGAGCTCCGGGTCGGCCTCGAGCCGGTGGCGGACCTTCGCCAGGTTCGGGGACTCCGCGTGCCGGACTGTGACGACGAAGCCCGGGCCCACAAAGACGTGCAGTTCGCCGAACTCGACCTTCTCGACATCGTCCAGGTACCGTGCCGGGCGCAGCACGGTAAACAGCGTGTCCCCGTAGCGTTCGAGTTTGGCCCGCTGATGACCGTTCAGGGCATCCTCCACGGCGAGTTCGTGCAGGCTGAATTCCTCCGCCACCGACGTCAGTTCCTCCAGGCCCGGACGGTACAGCCCGATCCACGCCATCCCGCCGCGCTCCCGCATCACTTCATACGTCTCATCAAGGCTCTTCGGGTTATCGGTCCGCAGGCCGTCAACATATACGGCGTTGTCCACCATGGTCATCAGAGTCTGTCCCTCTCGCTCCCGCATCCAACCGGCGCGGGCGTCCTGTCCACTGTATCCGGGTGCCGGACTACCCGTTCGTGCCGCTTTCGTGACCGTCAATTCCGCCGGACCTGCCGCGGTGCGGAGGGACGTGGATGTAGAGGATGCCTCCGGCGGGTGCCGGAACAACCGGGGCCCGGAGTCTCCACGGAGGGAGTTCATGCCGCAGTAGCTAGCGCACTCACTACAGCCGGGGTCGCTCCCGTGTCTACGTTGGCCCGGGCAGCTTCCGCCCGCGTCTCGCCCCATACGGAGGATGCCCTGCGGACGAGGTGGCCGCGGTCGATGTCGTTGCCGGCGTAGACCATTTCGCCTGTCTGCTGGTCCGCGCGCAGCCGCGGATCCAATCTCCAGGGGGCAGTGCCCATTAGCGTGGTGTAACAGCCCGGCCCCGGGCGTGTTGTTCCCGAACGTGAGGCGGCCATCGCGTGATTCTTGGAAAGACCGACCAAAGTCTTCTCTCAAGGAGTTTCCACGCGATGACCGCACCCCATGTTATCGACCCTGCCCGTTTCCTGTCTGAGCAACTTGAGCAGGCCTCCCCGGATCTCATGCGATCCATGCTGACCACGTTCATCAACGCGCTCATGAGCGCCGAGGCCGACGCGGTCTGCGGCGCCGAATACGGTGCCCGCTCCGAGGCCCGCACCAACTCCCGCAACGGGTACCGGCACCGGGACTTCGACACCCGCACCGGCACCCTGGACGTCGCCATCCCCAAGCTCCGGCAGGGGTCCTATTTCCCGGACTGGCTGCTGGAGCGCCGCCGCCGGGCCGAGGCCGCCCTGACCACAGTGGTCGCGACCTGCTACCTGCTCGGGGTGTCCACCCGGCGGATGGAAAAACTCGTCGAGTCCCTGGGCATTACCCGGCTCTCGAAGTCCCAGGTCTCGGTCATGGCCGCGGACCTCGACGCCCAGGTCGAGGCGTTCCGCACCCGTCCGCTGGACGCCGGCCCGTACACGTTCGTGGCCGCCGACGCCCTCGTCCTCAAGGTTCGCGAAGGCGGGCGCGTCGTCAACGTCCACGCCATGGTCGCCACCGGGGTCAACGCCGACGGACACCGTGAAGTCCTGGGCATCCAGGCCTCCTCCGCCGAGGACGGGGCCGGCTGGCTGGGCTTCTTCCGGGACCTGACCGCCCGCGGCCTGGCCGGGGTGAAGCTGGTGACCGCCGACGCCCACGCCGGGCTGGTCGCCGCGATCGGCGCGACCCTGCCCGGCGCCGCCTGGCAACGCTGCCGCACCCACTACGCGGCGAACCTCATGGCCGCCACGCCGAAGGCGTCCTGGCCGTGGGTGAAAACCCTGCTCCACTCGGTCTACGACCAGCCCGACGCCGCCGGCGTCCAGGCCCAGTTCGACCGGGTCCTGGATGCCCTGGCTGAGAAGCTGCCCCGCGTCGCGGACCACCTCGAAGCCGCCCGCGAGGACATCCTCGCGTTCACGCCCTTCCCGAAAGGCCTCTGGCGGCAGGTCTGGTCCAACAACCCGCAGGAACGCCTCAACCGGGAAATCCGCCGACGCACCGATGTCGTCGGGATCTTCCCCGACCGCACCGCGCTGATCCGGCTCGTCGGCGCCGTGCTGGCCGAACAACACGATGAATGGATCGAAGCCCGCCGCTACCTCAGCCTCGAGCTCATCCAACAATCACAAACCGTCGGGACCACGCCCGCAACCACGACAGAACAGGACGACACCAACCCCGAACTGGCGCTCAGCGCCTAACCAACCCAAGAATCACGCAGCAACCCCGCTACACCACGCAAATGGACTTGACCGCTGGGCCGGAACAGCCGCGGGTAAATGCTGCCTGATTCATCTGTGGGATACGCAGAGTACAGCTTGTCATAATCACGGCTATCGGTGGCGATGCTCCTGCAGCGCAAGAGGGCAGCACGCCGGCGAACTGGCGCAAGGGTGTAGCTGCCGGGAGGTTGCGAACAGTTCCCAACAGAGTTACAGAGTTCGGAAGTGACAGCGCTCCTTCATAGGGCAATGTGTGAGGTCTAAAATCAGCCCATTGCGACTGATTAAAAGCGCCGATAACGGATCTTATGTCAACCCAAATCGGTTGATACTGATTTCGTTGTCCGATTTCCGGCGGAAGCCTTTCCATTTGCGCGAAATGAGTCCAGGCCAACCTCGCGCACCTGCAGGCAGACCCGCGACCTGTGGGCGGTGACCAAGAGCCTGTCGGCCCTCGGATCCGCCTGCCACTGGAGTTCTAAAAATTCAGCAGGGGTCGGAGCTACGACCCCGCCCAGCCGGTCCAAGATTGACACTTTCCGATAGATTCATAACTGTTAGCGTATTGACACTACCCGTTAGACACGGAACCATTAGCGTATGGATGTAAGGCGAGATATGACGGTGGCCGAGGCTGCCGACCGGCTCGGCCGCAGCACGATGTCGATCCACCGTCTGGTCCACTCAGGCCAGCTGACAACCACGGGGACGGTGGGTAAAGCCCTGTTGATAGACCGGGCATCCGTTGAGCGCCTGGCCGCCACCGGTACCCGGCCCGGCCGCGCCTGGACGGCGAAGACAGCCTGGGCCGCCATGGCCCTGCTCTCCGGCCAGAACCCCACCTGGATCTCCTCCTCCGAAAAGTCTCGCCTGAAGAGCAGGCTCCGCGAGCTTGACGCCGACGCAGTCTGTGTCCTGGCCCGGAACAAGGACAAGACCATCCGCTTCCGCGCAACCCAGGACGGACTGGCCGCGCTGAACAGCCACCTGATCGCCAGCGGCGCCTCCGCCATGCGGGACGAAACCACCGCTGACACCTTCGGCATGTCCGGCGGCGGCGGGATCGCCGAAGGTTACGTCATGGCCGGCGACGCGGCCGCGCTGGCCAGTGCCTTCGGCCTGGTCGAAGACCCCGACGGCAACGCCATCATCCACGAGGTCGAGCTGGCCGAGCCTTTCACCGAAGGCCGGGCACCGGTCGCCGCGGTCGCGGTGGACCTGATGGGATCCCTGGCCACCCGCGAACGCAGCGCAGGCCGACGCGTCATCGATGAGCTCCTCCATGTCTGAGCCGGCCATGGCCGAGGTGGCCACCGCCGGCGGCCGCGAAATCTGGGACGTCCCGGTGCCCCCGGGCGGCTGGGGAACCCCGTGGCCGCAGTGCGTCGAACTGGCCAGAACGCTGCCCTCAACCCAGTGGACGCTGGTCGGCGGCCTTATGGTGCAGCTGCATGCTGCCGCGGCCGGCCTGGCCGTTTCCCGGCCAACGGCCGACGTCGACATCGTGTTGCACGTCGAAACAGGGGCGACCACGACGGCGGCCGTGATGGCAGTCCTGTCCCGGCTGGGTTACACGCTTGAAAAGTCCATCTCGGATGACGCCCCGGCCCACCGGTTCGTCCGCGGCAAGCAGCAGATCGACGTTATGATCGCCGACCACCTCACCCCGGCCAAGGTCCCGAGGATCGCGGGACGCAAGCCGTTCCAGATCGCCGGCGGCACTCAGGCCCTGCAGCGGACCGTGAACTGCCGGATGACAGCCGACGATGACGGACCGGTGCTCATCAGCATCCCCAATGCCCTCGGCGCGCTGGTCCTCAAAGGGGCCGCCTACCGCGAAGACTCCCGCGACAAGGACCGGCACCTCGATGACGCCGTCGTCCTGTGTGCCACCATCAAGTCCCCGCTGGCCGCTGCGGCCCTGATGAAGGGCAGCGACAAGTCACGTATCCTGACCCTGCACAAGGAGCTCGCCGATCCCGGGCACCGGTCCTGGCAACTGCTGGATTCAGCCGACCGGACTACCGCGATGGATGCGCTCCGGATTCTGGCCGCCAACCACAGCCTCCCGCCGGCCAACCGGCTCAAGCTCGGCTGAGAGACGCCGCCGCGGCGGTGGCGGCCACGGCAGCCGCCATCCCGACGACGACGACCACGGCGGCGGCCGGCGGCCGTTATGTGGCAAGTCCTGTCAAAGGAACCAGGAGATCGCTTTCAGTTATCCCCCAGCATCGACTCGGGCAGTGGCTGAGGTCGCATAAATACCTAGGCCCGCAAACGATTCGAAAGCGGAAAGAAACAGGTAGAAATGCCGACAACCCCAAATTGAAGACCCGTCTCGGCGTGGGAGCAGCAGCGGTTCTGGCCGCCGGCGCCATGGCGCCGCGGGCCTCAGTGCCGCCTCAGCATCCACGACGTCCCCCACCCCGTCGGCAGCTTCGACGGCTGCCCCTCTGCCCGAGCCAAGGTGGGCACCCACGCCGGCCTCCACGGCCTCGGCGCCTTCCTACAGATCAAGGCCGAAGCCAGCAGGCAGCCCGTGACCGCCGCGAGGGTAGCAACCGCCCTGCAGAAAAGCTCTGGACGATTTCTCCGTATGCCTGGTGCAGCTCTAAGTGAGGATTGCCCTTTATCTGCCGGACCTCACGAAGGGAACCCGAGCAGGGCTTCTCCGGAATTGGGGCCGGCCACGAGGGCAGAAGTATGGCACTACCGGAGTCTGTGAGCCCGCCTTTAGAGTGCTGATGGCTGATATTTCGTCAACTTAGTTCCGAAGTGTCAGGTTGGATGCGGCTCCCCCTTAGCCGGCAGGGCAGCGGCTGCCTCGACCAAGCATTCGGTCTCTTGCAGGAATAGATAGCGGCGGTTACAGCACTCGCTTGTTTTGCATCGGTTCGTAGTGAGTATGCGCACGGCAGCGTCATGCGCTCATGACGATATGCTCACGACATGGAAGTTGACGCAGGCAATGTGCTTGTCAGAGTGATCACTCTAAATGAAGCAGTCCTGGCCACCGTCGAGCGTGTAAGTACACTTCCAGATCCTGTGCCCGGCTCGTTGATTGAAGCAGACGACCGTGTCTGTCAGGGAGTCGATCTTTCCTCACACGTTGGACACCATCTGGTCCCTGCAGCGATTGATCACATCTGGTATCTGACCAACTCGATCACCGAAACTAGGAATTTCCCGGTTTTCGGTGCCTACACGCTGGCTCGTTCGACCATCGAAACTGCCAGCACGATGTTGTGAGTGATGGCGCCTCAGGACCGGCGTGCCCGCTTGTTGCGGCACCTGCGGTTGGAGTTTGCCAACGTAAATGCCGCCCGAAAGATGATGCAGAGCCAAAACCAGGTGGGAACGTTCATGGGGTACACGGTCGCTCCTGATGCTCCCGACGAGTTCGTCGCAGGGAGGCGCGCTGCGGTACTGGCTGCAGCCGAAAGGGCGGAGCTGCCCCGTGCTGAGATAAACCAGCCTCCCACCATCACGTCGATCATCAAGGAAGCTGCCCAAGAGTCCGGTGAGTCGCCTCAGGTACTTCTTGCCTGGCAAATTGCATCCGGGGCGGCTCATGGAAAGTCATGGTCAGGACTGTTGACGCTCATGCCGAAGGTTACGTCCCGCTGAGTGGTGGAGTTTTCTCGACACCGTGCAGGTCAGTTAGTTGATTATGCTGCCGTGAGTTCGGGAAGCAAATCGCCTCCTCGATTGGCGTGGCGGGTGTGGTGTTCATGGCCTTGAGTTCGGCCATGGAGGCCTCGGAGAGGTAGCGGCGGTCCCCGGC
>NZ_JBVAYX010000033.1:0-36468 GCF_055412825.1 Pseudarthrobacter linnaei | reverse complement strand
CCGGCCGCCCTTCTCCGGCTCGCCGGCGCGGTCCTCGTCGAACAACACGACGAATGGGAAGCCGGGGACCGCCGCTACCTCTCCGAGGCCTTCATGGCCGAACTCAAGGCCATGAACACCACACCCGCCACGCCAATCGAGGAGGCGATTTTGCTTCCCGAACTCACGGCAGCATAATCAACTAACTGACCTGCACGGTGTCGAGAAAACTCCACCACTCAGCGGGACGTAACCCCCGTTGCCCTACCAGACGATAGCCCACCGGGCTTGGCATGAAAAGTACTGGTATCTAAAACGACCGATTTACGCGACAAAACACAAGCCCGGAGCGACGTCATTCGCTACATCGAGGGTTTTACCACAGCGGCGCCGTCTCTCCGCGCTCGGTTACCGGCGACCCAACGAAGTCCACTTTGGATCAACAGCCAGCCTTGGCCGCTTAGAAGAATCCACTAATTCTGCTGTCCGAAATCCCCGTAGCAGCTCAGTGGTCGTGCGTTTGAAGGCGCGCATCCGCTTGGGGTAACTGAGGCGGGCGAACGGCCAGAGGAAACGACGAGGTTCACGGCATCGGCCTGAACTCATCGGAAGAAGTGGGACGGGAAGACATGGGCACAATCCTTTCAAACTGTGTCTCACATCAGTAGTACACCTCATTACATGCTCGATCAGTATCGGGCCCGCGGCGATGATTCGATGGTCCGCAGGCTCGAACCGGCGCCGGCAAGCATGCAGGGCGGTCTCTCTGCAAGTTATCTTCGCCTGCGCGATGACGCTATGCCTCGGCTCGGGATCGGCACCACACGCGATATGCGTTCGGTGATCACCGGCGTGTTATTGCCCGTTTGGCGATGCCGCGCCTACACCGTCAGCGAAAAGATCAACATCAAGAGGGGCATGTCCTTTCCGTGGAAACGGACCTCACGCTTCAGATCGATGAGCTTGATATGCCTTTGTACTTCTTCACCGGCCTGTACGACTATACGGCGAACCATGATCATGCCCGGGACTATTTCGAGCTGATCAAGGCCCGGTCAAGGGCTTCCACACCTTCCATGACTCGGCCCACAGCCCGCTTTTCGAGGAACCGCGGCGTGCGCGGGAGATCCTGCTGCAGGACGTGCTCCAGGGAAGGAAGTCTCTCGCCGACTAAGCGACACGAGGTTTGACCAACCACAATGACCGCCGATCGAACAGGCGATACGGTTCAGCGGGCAGCCGGTTGCGACGGTCAGGTGGCGGCCGCTCAGGGCATGCCAGGTCGCTGCCCCGACCGTTGCGAGGTGCTGACGAGCACATCCTGGACTGGTCGGCGCAGGCTGTAGGGAAGCTTCGGACCGTGCCCGAACCGCACGGCGAGCTGCGCCCGTTCGTGGGTGAGACCCAGCCATGATTCGAACTCGCGGCGCAGTCCGGGTACTTCGATCGGTTGGTTGATGAAGGCGGAGCGGATGTCGAGCGCTTCGGCCTGGAGGGCGAAGCGCTGGTAGGCGCGGCCGGCTTCCATCCAGGACCGTTCGTCGTTGCCGCCGGTGACGAAGATCGCCACACCCGAGGAGCTGGCCAGGTGTTTCGCGTCGAGTTGTGCCTGGGCTCCGGCTCTGATCAGGAAGGGGGCCAAGAGCTTCCCGACCGGCGTCGGAACCGGTGGTTGGCCCGTCGTGAGCCCGGCGAGTCCGTCTCCACTGCGCAGAGCGGCGGCGGGGTTGAACCGGATCCAGGAGATGAGCTCGCGGCGGAAGGCCTTGTCGCTCAGTTGTTCGAGGTTGCCGCGCGTTACGAAACCCGTAACGGTTTCGATTCGCTCCCGGTCGCTGAGAAGGATGCACCGCACACCTCCGATTTTGCCGGCCTGCGCCAGGGCCGCGAGGTCTTCGCTGCTGATGGGCCGGACGTCGTATGGCCCCCGGGTGCACTGGCGTGTCTCGATCGCGGCCGAGAGCCTGGTCGGCCCGAAAGCGCTGGACGCTTCGAGGCGCACGACGATGACCTGCTCGGTACCGTCGAAGGAGACTCTGGCAGCGTAGCCTCGGGCGCCGGCTGCCTGGACGAGGTTTTCGGCCGCGCAGCCGAGACTTTTGAACAGGTGGGCGTCGTCGGGATCGACGACGGCGCAGCTGCGGGCGCGGTCAGGCTGGATCGTGATGACATCCGGGGTCACCAGGAACTTCCACGGCTGGGTGTTGTGGCTCGATGCCGCCAGCGAGGCCAGCCGGATCAGCTCCAGGCTGACTGCGGAGGTTGGGTCCGGCTGCCGGAGCGACGCGGCGGTGTGCTCATACACGTGCCTTCGAGACATGCTGGGCCTTTCGCGGGAGGGGAGTTGTCGGGTCCGTGGGCTTCAGGACGGCGGAGTCCTGGCCAGCACGGTGTTCGTCATGTATGAGACGAACTCGTCGGGTTGTTCGAACAGGGGCCGGTGTCCGGAGGTTGCCAGTTCGATGACGTCTTTGCCGGGCGCGTTGAGCACCCCGTACCACTCCCGGAATGGTTCGGCACGTCCGTCTGCTTCGTGCGTTCCTTGAACGAAGTAGACGGGTACCTCGAGCGTGGTGGCGGTTCTGCGGAAGTCGATGTCCTGGAGCTGGGGGTAGAGCGCGGCGAATGTATCCATGAAGGCGCCGAGAAGATGGATCTGGTCCACGAGGGTGTATTCGGGGACGATGAAGTTTTCGGAGAACCCGCCCGGCCCTTCGGAATTCCCGGCGCTGTCGTACGGGTAGACCTCGTGTTCGTACGACAGAGCGGTTTCGTAGTCGAGCATCCTGTCATACGGCGGGGCCTTGATCTCGCGGAGCCGGCCGACCAGAGCGGTATCGCCGTTCTTTGCGGCCCAGGCGAGGGTGTCCTCATAGAAGATGCGGTCGGTAACAACGGGGCTGACCATCTGCCCGGTGCCGATGAAGGCCCGGTAGAGTTCGGGCGCCCTTTGCGCCGCGAGCACGCCGAGCAGGGATCCCCACGATTGACCCAACAGGTAGATTTTGTCCTGGTTGAAGCGGGCCCGGAGGTGGTTGGTGACTGTGATCGTGTCGGCGATGGAGCTCTCCAGGGTGAGCGTGGCGGTCGGGTCGAGGGCGGGGTAGGAGGTGCCGGTTCCCCGCTGGTCCCAGGTGGCCACGACGAACGACTCCTCGAGCTTGGGAAGGTGATTGCGCATTGCGCCTAGTTCAGAACCCCCCGGCCCGCCGGCTAGGAACAGCAGCACCGGGTTCTCGACGCTCGCCCCGCGCAGCATCAGGCCGAGGCCCTTGCCGCCCGCGTCGACGGTGCTGAGTTCGGCGATGCTGCCGCCCCGTGGTTGACCGCCGGCGTCAAGGATGGGAGCCGTGGCCGCCGGACGGGAGAGGAGTATCCCGAGTCCGATGAGCGCCACCGTCGTGACCGCTGCGACTGTACGGCGGAAGTACAGGACGACCGTGGCGCGGCGGGCCCCGGCCGGCTGCCCGTCACGGCGTCGGGCACTACCGGCCCCGAAGGCTGCCCCGAGGACCATGGGCACAAGCCCGACGACGCTGTGGAAGCCGCGTCCGACGATGAACGCCAGAATACCGTAGGTGCTGGTGGTCACGCCGTCGACAGTCGGGCCGTCGGTCCCGAGGCGGGTTACCTCGAACACGGCGGCGAACACGGCCGGGGCGAGCAGCATCGCCCAGCGCGAACCGAGAACCCGCCCCGAGACGATTCCCACCATGAGCGCGATGACCATGGTCGCGAGCGACTCGAGGCTCGTCAGAGGTCCACGGGGGATCCACCAGCCCGCCACGAGCCCCCACATCCCGCTCACCGCGATGACGACGCCGGTCAACGCAAGCGCCCGCAACGGCACGGGTGACCGGGCTGGAAGCCGTCCCGTTTTTCCCTGCCATGCCTGCTGTTTGGTCCAGGGCATCTGCGCCTCCCTGTCGGCAGATTCCACGTGCTCGACGTACCTAGGGTGCTGCCCCGGTCGGGACGCCGGCAAGGGGCCAAAGCCCCCGCCTGCCTAACGTGGGACCGCACGGACAGAGGCACGCACTGGCTGCCGAGCTGCCCGGCAGGGAGACCGTCTGGTTGCGATCGACCAAGTCCTTTCGCCGTTAGGATCTGGTCACAACCGCCCATCTACGCCAAGGTTGACCTGGTCGTGCGGTGATTGGCTACTGCAGTGGAGCTGCTATGAGCATGACGTATCGGCTCACTTTTGGCTGGTCGATGGACTAGTTAGCTGAGGGCCTGCTTCAGAGCCCCAGATTGTCTTGTCCTGGGTCGTCGCCCACCTCCGCCCGAGCACCCGGAAAGCATTGCCTTAGAACTCCCTGTCCAGGGTCCCGGCTCGAGAAGCCGGCAAGGTCCGCACGCACACGGATCAAGACCGTACTCTCGCCGGCCAGGTCCCTTAGGGAGATCCGGAGACTGAACCTGCGGTGTCCGGTTGAAACGGATGGCCAGTAGTGCCGTCGCGGGAGGGAATACGGCTGCGTAGCCGATGACTCCGATGTTGCGCAGCTGCATGTCACCGGTGATGACACCCCTGAGTCCGGCAATCGCGAGGCTGCCGCTGATAATCATCAGCGCCCTTGGGCGACGCCGTTGGCGGAACCGGTCCAAGGCACCCAGGTGTCGAACAACATGAGTCCTGGGCCGTTCCACGCAGGGGTTCTGGCGGTCCTTGTCGCCGGCGTCGCTGCCTGGTGCTGGCGCGTACCGGACGCCCGCCGGGATTTTCGGGTTCGTCATGTCGGTTTCCGCCAGTTCCAGCATGAGATGAATGAAAGGAGGTAGATGGCCGCGATGACGATTCTTTTGGCAGACGAAGATATTGAACGGGCACGAAGTCCGTCGCTGCGGCGCGGTGGTCTCGGAGTGGGAACAGCGCGAGTCGGGCGATGCCGATGGTGTTTTGGCCTATTCGGTTGTCTGGGGGAGCGGCTGCCTACGGCGGACCGGGTACCGCCCCGTGGGGTCTCTTCTGGGTGTTCACCCTTATTCTCCTTCCCTTGGGTTTTTGCGTTCACTACTTCATGGTGGCCAGGGCCGCGTACAACATGATTTGCTGACTATTCTTTAGATCGACCGAGGGTTTCGGCCGGTCCGGAATTTCCGCTCTGATGCCTGTTCATGCAGGACTGCGGAGGGAACGGCATGACATGGCAACTGATCGGGAGCAGATCATGAGCTCGCTGAGCCTCAACCAACCCAAGGAAATCACCGAAAGGTCGGTCGCATAACTCCCATTGGTATCGTGTCACGGGGGTGTAGTTCAGTCGCTGGCCCCCATCCGGGCGCTCATGCACAGCGGTAGCGCCGTGCGGCCTTTTAGGCGGCTTTCCCAGGGGAGGCGGCTGCGGAGCTGTCCAGTGTCTCCGCGATGATCTGGACGATGTGGCGGGAGCCGCGGCCGGACAGATCCGCTACCTGGGTCCGGCAGGAGAATCCGTCGGCCAGGATTGCCCGGTCCGGGGCATCGGCGATCTTGCCCAGAATGCCCTGTTCAGCAATGGCGACAGAGATTTCATAGTGGCCTTTTTCCATCCCGAAGTTTCCGGCAAGACCGCAGCATCCACTGGAGATTTCCACGTCGCAGCCCATGGAGTTCAGCAACTCCAGATCCTTCCCGTACCCCATGATGGCGCTTTGATGGCAGTGAGGCTGCGCCAGAATCCGCTCCGCGCTGGTGGGCGGTTGCCAGTTGATGGACGTCAGGAATTCCGACACGGTCTGGGTCCGGGCGGAGACCTGCGCGGCGCGTTCGTCGTCGGGCAGCAATTCGAGCAGGTCCGAGCGGAGCACCGCCGTGCAGGACGGTTCGAGTCCGATGACGGTCCTGCCGTCGGCTACATGCGGGTGCAAGACGTCCAGAGTCTTGCGGAGGGCGGCCTTGGCCGCGGTCAGCTGTCCTGTCGAGATAAGTGTCAATCCGCAGCATGCACCGGGGCCGGCAATTTCAATGTCACATCCCGCGGCCTGCAGTACCTTAATCGCGGCAACGGGGACATCGGGGCTCAGTGCGTCGGAGAACGAATCCACCCAGAGCAGGACCCGGTGGGGAGTGGCCGCTGTGTGCCGTCGGGCGCCGCCGTCCGCCACCGGCACCCGCTCTGTGTTCAGAATTGCGGGAAGAAGCTTCACCATGGAGCGGAACGGCGCGCGGGGAAATGTGGGCAGGGACCGGCGGTGATCCGCGCCGGCCAGCCTTAGCATGGTCCGGCGGAGGAGCCCGATAGAGGCAACCTTGTTGACCACGGGGCCCACCGGTCCGATCAGTCCCAGCCAGGTGGGCAGCCGGCCGAGGGTGTAGTGGCTGAGCGGACGCAGGCGGCCCTTGTAACTCTGGTGCAACGCCTCCGATTTGTACATCGCCATGTCGATGCCGGTGGGGCAGTCGCTGGCGCAGGCCTTGCAGCTCAGGCACAGATCGAGGGCCTCGTGGACCTCCGGGGACTTCCAGGACATGTCCACGATGCCGCCGTTGAGCATTTCCTGCAGGACGCGGGCCCGGCCCCTGGTTGAATCCTTTTCATCCTTGGTGGCGAGGTAGGAGGGGCACATGAACCCGCCTTCCTCCCGGAGATCGGCCCGGCACTTTCCCACGCCTACGCAGCGGTGCAGCGCATTGGTGATGTTGCCGCCGTCGTGGGCAAACGCGAAACCATCTGTGGCCAGCAGGTTGCCGGCTTGCGGGCGGCGCAGGTGCGCGTCGAAGGGGTCAGGTTTGATGATGACACCCGGGTTGAAGATGTCCTGGAGGTCGAAGAGTGCCTTGAACCCGGCCATCGCGGCCAGGGCCCGGGGCGAATACATGGTTTTCAGCAGTTCGCCGCGCGCCCGGCCATCGCCGTGTTCGCCCGAGAGTGAGCCGCCGTACTTGGCGACGAGGTCCGCCGCGGCCGTCAGGAAGCGGCGCATCACCTGGGCGTCATTCTCCAGCGGGAAGTCGATCCTGACGTGGACGCAGCCGTCACCAAAGTGGCCATAGGCCAGCCCTGTCACGTTTTCGCGGGTCATGAGCTGTTCAAGATCGCGAAGGTAGTCGCCCAGATGTTCGGGCGGGACGGCGGAATCCTCCCAGCCCGGCCAGGCCTGGTTCCCGGCTGAGGTTCTCCCGGCCAGGCCGGCCCCGTCGGCCCGAATCTGCCATAACCGTTTGGCCTCCGGTCCGGCCGGAAGGATCATTGAGTCGATTGCGCCCGCGTCCAGGACCATCCGCTCTGCGGCAGCCACAGCCTCCTCCGACGTCGCTCCGCCCACCTCCACCATGAGCCAGCCCTTCCCCGCCGGCATGTTGGGGACTGCGTGCTCGCCTTTGGCGTTGCGGATCACGTTGACCAGCTGCGCGTCCAGTCCCTCCAGGGCCAGCGGATGGTGCGGAAGCAGGCTGGGAACCGCGTCGGCCGCAGCCGGCATATCCGGATATCCCAACACGGCCAACGCCGGGGCAGCCGCCTGCGGAACCAGCCGGACCTCGGCCTCCAGGATGATGCCGCAGGTTCCTTCCGTCCCGGTCAGGGCAGCGGCCAGGTTTCCGCCGTTCTCGGGTAGGAGGTGCTCGAGGCTATAGCCCGAGATTTGGCGGCCGAACCGGCCGAATTCCAGCCGAAGGACGTCCAGATTGGCGGTGATGAACTCATCGAGTCCGGGGACCCGGGCCGTGGTGTCCTTGCCCGAGCCCAGCTCCACCACTTGGCCCGACCCGGTCAGCCAGCGCAGCCGGCGCACGTTATCCGCCGTCCGCCCGTACGAGAGTCCGTGGGGGCCACACGCGTTATTGCCGATCATGCCGCCGATGGTGCACCGGGTGGACGTGGACGGGTCCGGCCCGAACCGCAGCCCGTGGACGGCGGCTGCCCGCTGCAGGTCACTGAGGACGACGCCGGGCTGGACCACCGCGGTCCGGTTTTCCGCATCGATGCTGATGATCTGGTTCATGAACCTGCTGAAGTCCAGCACCAGTCCGGGTCCCACCGCGTTGCCGGCGCACGACGTGCCGGCCCCGCGGCCGGTGACAGCCAGTCCGTGCCTGCGGGCAATCCTGACCGCTTCGACAACGTCTTCCGCATTCTTGGGCATGACCACCACCTGGGGCATCACACGGTAGTTGGAGGCATCCGTAGCGTATTCCGCGCGCCGACGGCTGCCGCTGTCCACGATGCCCGCCACTGCTGCGGTGAGTTCTTCGACAATCTGGTCAATCTCCATGCGTGGTGCTCTTCCTTGTCCCTGCGGCGGTGCGTGGTGGGAGGTTAGTATTTCAGGGGCTTGCCGCGCAGCTCCATGGCGCGGCGGACGCGGCTTTGTGCCAGCGAACGGGCGGCGTGGTGGGTGGTGGAATCCAGTTTCTGCGCCTCCGCCAGCACGATGGCCGTGTTTGCTCGAAGCTTATGGGAGACCGTGGTGAAGATCTGGTCGGTCTCGGGACGGAACGGCGAGTACCGGGACTCCATGGCAAAGGCGGCACTGACGACGCCGCCGGCGTTGGCGACAAAGTCGGGCACTACCGTCACGGAGGCGGCGCGCAACGCCTGCTGTGCCGCGGCATTCGTGGGGAGGTTCGCGCCCTCCACCACGAGCTTGGCCGAGATGCCGCCCACGTTTCCCTCATGGATGACATCCTGCAGGGCGGCAGGGATGGCGATTTCGGCGTCGACGAACAACTCGGTGCCAGCCGGTACAGACAGCTCCGGGAACTCTTTGACCAATCCGTCGCCGAGCCGCGACCGCATGGCCAGCAGCCTGGGGATGTCCAGTCCGGCGGGATCGTGGAGCGCGCCCTCAGCGGTGGAAATCGACACGACGCTGTAGCCGAGCTCGTGAAGCCGGGCAGCGGTGGCATGGCCAACAGCGCCGAAACCTTGGATGGCCACGCGCTGGCCCTGGAGTCCGATGGTTGCGGCGGCCTCATCCGTGACTTCAGCGACGCCGTAGCCTGTGATGCCCAGTAGGTCGTAGGGTACGCCGCCGAGGTCGTGCGGGGTTCCGACCGCGGCGCCGCGGTCGCCCAATTCATCGATGATGATGGCCGCATCGTTTTCCGTCAGCCCCATGTCCAGGCCAAAGACGTACTCGGACGGGACCTCATTGCTCAGGGCCCGGACGAAGGAGCGGAGGATTGCTTCCTTGTGGGGTGAGTTGGGGTCGGCGCGGATGCCGGCTTTGGCTCCACCGAAGAACAGGTCGACGCCGGCCCACTTCCAGGTCATGACCCGGGCCAGGCGGGCAATCTCCTCGACTGTGACGCCCGGCTGCATCCGGGTACCGCCCTTGCCTATGCCGCGGGCGGTGTTGTCGATGACCAGGACGCCCCTCATTCCCGTTTTTGCGTCGCTGACCGAAATGATCTTTTCCGGTCCCCATTCATCCATCATGTCGAGCAGACTGGTCATCGCTGGGTACTCCTTGTGTGCTGGCGGTTGAGTGATGTGGCTGAGGACGGCAGGCGGAGACGATGCCGGACCGGCTGGCACCGTCTCCGCCGGGGTTTCTAGAGGAACTTCACTCCCTGGGCGAGCGGAAGCTGTCCCGAGTAGTTGACGGTGTTGGTCGCTTGGCGCATGTAGACCTTCCAGGAGTCAGACCCGGACTCGCGGCCGCCACCGGTTTCCTTCTCGCCGCCGAAAGCGCCGCCGATTTCGGCCCCAGAGGTGCCGATGTTGACGTTGGCGATGCCGCAGTCCGATCCGCTGGCCGACATGAAGCGTTCGGCCTCGGCCTGGTCGTTCGTGAACACGGCCGAGGACAAACCCTGGGGGACGTCGTTTTGGATGGCGATGGCGTCGTCGAAGTCCGTGTAGGTCATCACGTAAAGCAGCGGGGCAAACGTCTCGTCCTTGACGACGGCGGTCTGGGCCGGCATCCGGACGATCGCTGGCTCCACGTAGTAGGCGCCGGGCTCGTCCTCTGCGTTTACACGCCCGCCGCCGCAGAGGACGGTACCGCCCTGTTCCTGTGCAGACTCTAGGGCGTTCTGCATGCCATCGAAACTGGACTTGTTGATCAGCGGCCCGATCAGGTTCTCCTCGTCCAACGGGGTCCCGATCCGCAGCGTGGCGTAGGCACCGACAAGCTTGTCCGTCAACTCGTTAACGATCGATTCGTGCACAATCAGGCGGCGCATGGACGTGCAGCGCTGGCCGGCGGTTCCAACGGCTGCGAAGACAATGCCGCGCAGGGCCAGATCGAGATCGGCCGACGGCGCGATGATGGCGGCATTGTTCCCGCCCAGTTCGAGCAGAGCGCGGCCGAATCGGCCAGCTACGCGGGGGGCGATTTCCTGGCCCATCCGGACCGAGCCGGTGGCGGAGAGCAGTGCAACGCGCGGATCATCGACGATGACTTGACCGCCGGAACGATCGGCCAGGACCAGCTTGTGCAGGTCCTGGGGAGCCCCAACGTCCGTGACGGCGCGGGCCAGCAGTGCATCGGCGGCCAGCGCGCTGAGCATGGTCATCCCCGAGGGCTTCCAGACGATCGTGTCACCGCACACCAGAGCCAGCGCCGTATTCCAGGAGTAGACCGCAACCGGGAAGTTGAAGGCGGAAATGACCCCGACAACGCCGAGCGGGTGCCAGGTCTCCATGAGTCGGTGTCCGGGGCGCTCGGAGGGCATGGTCTTGCCATAGAGCTGGCGGGACAGGCCAACCGCAAAGTCGCAGATATCAATCATTTCCTGGACTTCGCCCAGAGCCTCGGACTGGATCTTGCCCGCCTCGGCGGTCACGATCCTGGCCAAGTCCTCTTTGTGTTCGGTCAGCAGCTCGCCCCAGCGTTTGACCAGGTTGCCGCGGAGCGGCGCGGGGACATCACGCCACGTTTTGAACGCCTCGTGCGCCTGACCAATCATCGTGTCGATGTCGGCCGGTGTGTTAATCGGCAAAGTCATCAAGACTTCGCCGGTGAGCGGCGAGGACGCCTCGTGGGGGCCGCCGAGGGCATCAACGTTGACGCCGCAGGCTTCCAGCGCGTCGCGGACGATCGTTGCCAGTTCGGACGTTTGGGTCAGAGTTTCAGTCATCGTGATCTCCTGTGGTTGTTTGGTCTGGTGGGCTGGTTAGTGAGTGACGGTGATGTTGAGGCGGTGGGCCAGGGCCGCGATCGATTCGTCCTGCTGCCGCTGGTAGAGATCGTTCGGGTCGTGGACTTCGGAACCGACAATCTGGGACATCCGGTGGATGTCGTAGTTGGTTCCGACCTGGTCCTCGTCCTTGGAACCCTCCTCGGTCAGGTTGGACTGGAAGATCCCGGCGGCCGAGCGGGGGAGGAAGTCCTCATAGACGATCGGTTCCGGGACAGCGATTCCGGCTTCAACGAGATCGGTCAGGGAAGCCGTGCCGGTCAAGGGTGCGCTGCCCACGGCGTTTTCGTCGAGGCGGTAGGTGAAGAAGGCCAGTCCCTTCAGGGCCAGCTCCTTCTCGGTGCGGGGAAGGTGCTCCGCCCACACCTGGGCGGCGACCTGGACGCGCGTCGTTCCGGTCGGGGCCAACGCCAGCAGGGCGTCGGATTCGGCGACCATACGGTCGTAGAGATCCCGGCCCGCCACCGTCAAGGCAATTCCGCGGGCCTCGACTTCTCCGAAGCGCACCCTCAGCTCACCCTCGCTGGTGGACCCGTCGGCGTAGCGGAACACCCGGTTTTCACCGAGCGCCCGGAAGGAAGTCTGGCGCAGCAGCAGATCCGGGCCATCCCAGCGCGGCGGTCCTTGGATCTCATCAATCATGCTGATGCCGCGCGCCTGCATGCGCTGGTACAGATCATCGATATCCAGCACCCGTGGTGTGAGGTGGTTGATATGCGTGGTGGAAACCCCGCCGATGTCGGAGGCGACGGCGGAGACTGCTTCCAGCTTCTTGTACCACTCGTAGTCCACGGGGTCCCCGGAGAGTTCAAAGGCCGCGGTGGCCAGCTCCAGCAGCCGGTCGGCGTCGTCCGCGTCAAGGCCGCCGCCCGCGACGGCCTTGTCCGCTAAGTTGAGCAGTTCCGCACCGAACAGCTGCCGGGCGCCGATGAATTCGGCCAGCTCGGCGCGCAGTTCGCGGTCAAAGAACCGCGGATCTTCGGCAGCCAGCATGGAAGTGAAAACACGGAACGGGTTCTTTGCGAGTTCAGTGCCGTCGATCGGGCGGAAGGCGGTCGAGACCACGGGCACGGAGCTTGAGGATGCGTCGCGAAGGTCATAGAAGCCGACCGGGAACATGCCGAAGGCCGCAAAGATGCGGGCAACCTGGGCCATCTCCCTCGGGGAGCCGACGCGGATGGCGCCGTGGCGCTCTGCCGTCACCCGTGAAATGCTGCCCAGCCTCTCAGCCTCGGCACCGTGCTTGGCGGCGTACGCTTCGTTTACTTCGGTGGAAACCTCGACGAGCGTGTTGTACGCGGGAACTTCCCTGCCGTACATGGCGGAGAGCCGCCGAGCGAACTCGGCTCGAAGTTCCCAGGTTTCAAGGGTAGTCATGGCGTGGGTCCTTTCAAGAATTTCTTGGTGGATCGTGATGGCGGGACGGAGCGGCGCGGCGGCGTTCCGCGCTAGATGATGTGCACTTCCTGAATGAGCTGGTCGGCGGTGTGGAAACGATCGGCGGAGAACGAGGCGTGGTCCATGAAGGATTCCCGGTCCAGGTAGAGGTCCCGGACGAGTTCTCCGACAGCGGGCCCTTGCAGGAAGCCGTGGCCGGAGAATCCTGTGGCGTAGTAGAAGCCTCCAACTGAGTTGGACGCACCGATGAGGGCATTGTGGTCCGGCGTGTTCTCATACAGTCCGGCCCAACCACGCTCAAGGTCCGGAGCCGCCAGGGCGGGGGCGCAAACGCGGGCGGCTGCGTTGAACTCCGGCAGCCATTCGTGTGTGAAGTCACGGCCGAATCCAGGCTCCTGGTTGGAGTTGGAGATGCCAAGGAGCATGCCGTTGCGGTAGTTGTGGAAGTACAGAGTGGTCGACAGATCCAGCGTGAACGGCACGGTGGGCATGGGCGAACTCATCTGGCGGGTCATGCCGATCTGACGCCGCACCGGGACAACTGGCAGACTTACATTGACCATTTCGCCCACACGTTGGGACCAGGCGCCGGCACAGCAGATGACGGCCTCGGTGGTGATGGTGCCTCGATTGGTGCTCACCGAAGTGATGTTTCCGCCTGAAGCGGCGACATCCATGACTTCCGTGTGCTCAAGAATGCATACGCCCAAGGCGGCTGCAGCGTCCGCATAGGCCCGGACCACTTTCCCCGGCTCTGCGAAGCCATCCTCCGGCGAGAACGACGCGCCGATGAGGGCTTCCTGGCGCAGGAAGGGATTGATTTCGACTGCCTCGGCGGAAGAAATCATTCGGCTGTTGCTGCCGAGACTGTTTTGGATGACGGTGCTGCGCTCACAGTCGAGGATTTCGGATTCGCTGCGGCACAGGAACAGGTAGCCGACTTTGCGCAGTCCGATGTCGGTGGAGAATCGCTGACCGAAGCCCTCGAAAGCCCGCAGGCTGCGCTGGCCCAAGACAATGTTCGCAGGATCCGAGAACGTCGCCCGCACGCCGCCGAGCGGCTTGGAAGATGATCCTTCGCCCAGATCGGACCGATCAACGAGGACTATGTTGCGGACACCGGCTTCGGCCAAATGGAACGCGATGCTGGTTCCCATGATGCCGCCACCGATGATGACGACGGCTGCCTGCGAAGGCTGCCGGGTTCCGGCGGGAAGCTGGAGCGAGACCACATTTGACATTGATCGTCCTGTCTCAATTGCGGAAGCATACCCACCGCTCTGTGGGTATCAACTATCGGTAACGGGTTATATATAACCATCCTCAGGCAGGATGTGATCTACGTCAAGCAATTTTTTTGCAGGATTTCTGTGGCGGCACGCGGCGCCGCTCGTGGTGCGCCAGCGCTGGCAGGCGTGGCGCCGAGGACGACCCGCGGCGAGGGTGTCCCGGTTAGGGCAGTGAGTAGCTGAGGTGTTCGACCATAAGGGACTCGGTGAGCTTCCGGTCGCCAGCCAGCAGTGCGGCCAGAATGGGTCCGTGCTCGGCGGCGCTGGTGGCGAGCAGTCCGCGTTCGGCCAAATGGTAGGAACCGCTGATTCGGCTTTGGTCCCGGAGGTTCTCAATGATTTTTGTCATCCGGGTGTTGCCCAGGAGTTCAACGATGGACAAGTGGAACTGCTGGTCCCGTTCCAGGTAGTCGACCATTTTGTCGGGCCTGGCGGCGGCCAGGGCGGCGTCGTTCAGTGCCGCAAGGCGACGGGCATCGGCGGGGGAGACGCCCTGTTCGGCAACCAGGCCCACGGCCGTGACTTCGATGAGCATGCGAAGGTCGTATACCTCCTGCTGGTCCTTCGGGCTCATTTCCACGACGCGGAACCCGCGGTTCCGGACCACCTCGAGCAACCCTTGTTCACTCAATGCCATCATGGCTTCGCGGACAGGGCTGTTCGAGACGCCGAGCTGGCTGGCCAGGGCGTTGGCTGAATAGATCTTGCCGGGCTGCATGTCCCCGGACATGAGGGCACGTCGAACAATCGAGGTTGCCTCGTCCTTGAGAGTGAGCCGGCTTTCGCCTAACTCGGAAATCCCGGCAAAGACTTCTCGCTGTTCCTGCATTTTGCTCCTAGGGCAGTGGTCCTCTTGGCTAACACTAATTCACAACACGTCGGCACCCGGGACAGTCTCGACGATTGCGGACTTGTTTCAACATGATCCGCAGATATTGATGCTTGACATCCCTTGTGAATCCATGGAGATTGGTAATCGACAATCGATAGTGTGTCATACATCACTAATTACGCCGATGTGCATCGAGTCGTTGGACACCCAAAAACTCCAGCTCTGATCAAAGGGGATCATCATGAACACTCGTAAAATCCTGGTGGGCGGCACGTCCATTGCCCTGCTGGCGCTCTCGCTGTCCGCTTGCGGCGGTGCAGCCGAGAGCTCCGTTTCGAAGAGCTGCCAGCCCGAATCAACATTCAAGACGATTTCCGCCGGCTTCCTCACCGTTGCCGCGCCGGAGTTCCCCCCGTTTGCTTCCAACAAGGACGGAAAGCTCACGGGTGTCGACGCCGACATCATCAAGGAGTTCGCCGCCAAGAACTGCCTCGACATCAAGGTCGAACCGACGTCGTACGCGGGAACCATCCCGGCCGTCCAGAGCGGACGCGCCGACGTGGCCATCGGCTGCTACTACCGCACCGCTGCCCGGGCCGAGATTGTGAGCCTGTCTGATCCGGTCTACACCGATGAGATGGGGATCGTTTCCGAGTCCGGCGTCAAGGACATCAAGGACCTCGAAAGTATGAAGGTGGGCACCGTCGACGGTTACCTGTGGGTCCCGGACATGAAAAAGGTCATGGGCGCAAACCTGACCATCTACCCCAGCGCCGTGGAGATGCAGGCCGATCTCAAGGCCGGACGCGTCCAGGCCGGTATCGACGGATTCGGTTCCGCCGTCCAGATGTACAAGGCCGATGCCAAGTACAAGGTTGTGGGCGCCAGCGCGGACCCCCGCGTCATTGCCTCCAAGGAACCTGCCCAAATCGGATTCCCTATGAGCAAGGACAACGCGGAGATGACCAAGGCCGTGAATACTTCCATCAAGTCCATGAAATCGAGTGGAAAGATCGCGGACGTCGTGAAGACCTACGGCCTGCCCCAGTCGGCCGTCGAAACCGGCGAACCGCGTCTGGTGAAGTAGGACGCAGCCCGCAAGAACGTCCGGCTTTGTGACTGAAGGATCGATTCCATGGATTCAACAATCAACCCTGCGGGGCGTCAGCCGTCGGCACCCGTCTTTCTCGACGGCGCCACCATAACGTCGGCACTGACGGCGCGCGAGGCGGCGGCCGCCATGGAATCGGTCCTGGCGGCCGGGTTCGATCCCGAAATGAGTGAGCCAAGGACCCGGGTCGAAACGGACAGCGGCACTTTCATGCAGATGCCGGCGAGCAACGGCCAGTACGTCGGAACCAAACTCCTGACCATCACGCCGGGCAACGCGACGTCGGCGTCCCCGGTAATCCAGGGACTCTATGCACTGTTCGGCGGCGCCGACCAGCGGCCCTTGGCCGTGCTCGACGGCGTGGCGCTGACCGAACTGCGGACGTCGTCGGTGTCCGTCATGGGGGCCATGCTCCTGGCCCCGCCAGGCCCGAAGCGCCTCGTTGTATTCGGCACCGGGGTGCAGGCCTGGGCCCACATCCTGGCATTTGCCGAGCTCTTTGAGCTGCAAAGCGTGGACATTGTCGGCCGTAATCCGGAGGCAGCGGAGCGGCTTGTGAACAAGGCCGAAGGAATCGGCCTGGCTGCCGCCGTCGGCGTTCCGGCAGCGGTGCGGGAGGCGGATCTCGTCATTTGCGCCACGGCGTCGCCGACCGCCCTTTTTGACGGAGCCCTGGTCAAGGCATCCGCCGTCGTGGTGGCCATCGGCTCGCATGACCGGGAGCACCGCGAGCTCGATGACGATCTCCTCGCCAGGGCCACGGTTTGCGTGGAGTCGCGGGACTCCGCCGGACGTGAGGCCGGCGACGTCATGCAGGCCATGGAATCGGGTGCCATCGCCGGGCCCGAACAACTGATCACCCTGGCGGACCTGGTTTCGAAACGCCGGGAGGTGGCCGCGGACCGTCCGTCCGTGTTCAAGACCACCGGCATGCCCTGGGAGGACCTTGCGGTGGCCACCGCCCTCTACGAAGCCTGCACCGGCACGACTATGAGAAATGGAACAACTGATGATTGAGCCGAATATCCGCACGGCAACGCCCGTGGTCCAGGTGACGAATCTTGCCAAGGCCTACGGTTCGAACGTGGTTCTCCGCGACGTCTCCCTGTCCGTGCCGGAGGGATCCGTCACGGCCATGATCGGGCCCAGCGGCGCCGGGAAGAGCACCGTCCTGCGGTGCATGAACTTGCTGGAGCAGCCGGACAGCGGCGAAATAGAGATCGACGGGCATCGCATCAATGCCGGCAGGAAGCCCAACCCCAAGAATCTCGCAGCCCTTCGCCGCAGTGCCGGCATGGTCTTCCAGCACTTCAATCTCTTCCCCCACATGACGGTTCTACGGAATATCAGTCTGCCCCAGGAGCGGGTTCTTGGGCGCAGCCGCGACGAGGCCAACGAGAAATCCATGGAGCTGCTCAAGCGCATGGGGCTGGCCGAGAAGGCCGACCAGTATCCGTCGAGGTGCTCCGGCGGCCAGCAGCAGCGCATCGCCATTGCCCGGGCACTGGCCCTTGGCCCCAGGGTGATGTTGTTTGACGAACCAACCTCTGCGCTGGATCCCGAAGTCGGGGTCGAAGTCCTCGAAGTCATGAAGGAGCTCGCGTCCACCGGCATGACGATGGTCGTAGTGACCCACGAGATGGCATTTGCGGGCAACGTCGCGGACGAACTGGTGGTGATGGCGGACGGCGGAATCATCGAGAAAGGCGAGCCCGGGCAGATCCTGCAGGATCCGCAACACGACCGCACCCGCCGGTTCCTCCGTGCCGTGTTGGAGCGCTGAACCGTGGAAATGCTCCGGGCTATTGCCATCGGCTTGCCGCTCACAGTCCTCGTGACGATCCTGGCCCTGATGATCGGTTCGGTGCTGGCGCTGCCCATCGTTGCCGGGCTCCGGAGCCGGAACCGGATCCTTTGGCTGATGTCGCGCTTGCTGGTTGACCTGCTGCGTGGCGTCCCGCCTGTGGTGTGGCTGTTTATCCTGTACTACGGCGTCTCCATCGGCGCCATCCGCCTCACGGCGCTGCAGGCCGGCGTCCTGGGCCTTGGCGTGGTGGCGGCGGCTTATCTCGCGGAAATCTTCCGCGGCGCCATCTCGTCAATTCCCAAGGGCCAGTGGGAGGCCAGCTCGGCGCTGGGATTTCACCGCGCCACGGTCTGGAGCCGAATCATCGGTCCGCAAACGGCACGGGCCGTCGTCCCGGCCTACACGACTTTTGCCATTGGGCTGCTCAAGGATTCCTCCATCGCCTCATCCATTGGCGTAGCTGAGATCGTTTTCATGTCCAGCCAATATGCCCGGCAGTCCGGTGAGGGCATCATGGTGTTCTTTGTGGCTGCGGGTGTCTACATAATATTGAGCGTTCCCCTGGGACTGCTCTCCAGGCACCTTGACATCAAGATGCGGAAGGCGGTGGCCCGATGAACAACCTGGTCGATGTCGCGATCCAATATGGACCAACACTCTTTGACGGACTCAAGGTCAGCCTCACCCTGACCCTCCTGAGCCTGGCCTTCGGCTTGCCCCTGGGTCTGGTGTTCGCCTTTGGCGTGACAGCCCGCAACACGACCTTCCGCTACCTGTCGGTGTTTTTCGTCGAAGTGGGCCGTGGCGCGCCGGCACTGGTGCTCCTACAGCTCATGTACTACGGTCTCCCGAACGCCGACATCACCCTCAGCTCCATGGCCTCGGCATGTGTGGCCCTGACCTGGACGACGGCGGCCTACAGTGCCGAGCTGATCCGAGGTGGCATCCAATCGGTGCCGCCGGGTGAAGTCGAAGGCTCCCATGCGCTGGGCATGAGCTATCGAGACTGCTTGCGGTTCGTGGTCATCCCGCAGGGACTACGCATCGCCCTTCCTTCGCTGATGGGCTTTGCAGTACTCCTGTTTCAGGCCACGTCTTTGGCGTATTCGGTAGCAGTGCCGGAACTCATGAGCCAGGCGTATTCGATTGGCTCCTCCACGTTCCAGTATCTGCCGGTCTTCATCGTCGCCGGCCTTATGTACGCGGCCATCTCGATCCCCGCAACGTGGCTGTCCGTCTATGCGGAACGCATGCTGAGCCGGCACCTGTAGCCGATGTCAGCGACCACTCAGACGAAAACGCCGCAATCAGCCATAGTCATCGGTGCCGGCATCGTTGGCTTGTCGACGGCCTGGCACCTGCAGCAGCAGGGAGTGTCAGTCACAGTCATCGACAGAGTGGGGCCAGCCGCCGGAGCGAGCTGGGGCAACGCCGGCTGGGTAACCCCGGGCATGGTCATGCCTCTGGCTGAACCGGGCGCCTGGAGGTACGCCCTGCAGAGCCTGACCGACCCCGATGCCCCGCTGCACGTGCCGCTTCGGTTCGACCCGCAGCTATGGAAGTTCCTCCTGCGTTTCGCCGCCAACATGAACGCCCGGAAGTGGCAGCGAACCATGTCAGCGCTCCAGCCCATCACGAGGACTGTGGAGGAGTCCTTCGCCGAGCTGAAAGCACATGGCGTTGCCTCACCGGTCGTTGCAGCCCCCTACGTTGCAGGCTTCCGCAGCGCCAAGGCCGCCGCAGCGTTCCGGACCGAACTCGAACACCTCCACGCCATGGGCCAGCGCATCGGGGTGAGCACCCTGGCCGACGGGAACCGTCCGGCAGTGCTCTCCGACGCCGTGGTGCACAACCTGGAAATATCCGGACAGAGTTATCTTGATCCGGGTGACTTTGTCTGGGACCTTGCCCGGGCCTTCAAAGCGTGCGGGGGCCAGATCATGGAAGGCACCGGTGTAAATTCCGTTGACTCCGGCCCTACGTCGGCAGCCGTGAGGACTGACGACGGAACCCTCCTCACGGCCGACGTCGTCATCCTTGCCACCGGCGCCTGGCTGCCCAAGCTGGCTAGCAAGTGGGGCTTAAGACTCGGGGTCCAGGCGGGCCGAGGCTACTCGTTCACCGTCGACGGCGATTGCCTGCCGAAGGGGCCCCTGTACTTTCCGGAACAACGGGTTGTCTGCACGCCCTACCAGGGGGCGCTTCGGATCGCGGGAACAATGGAGTTCCTTGACCCTGACGAGCCTCTGGATCCTGCCAGGCTCGAATCCGTGGCAAGAGCAATTCGTCCACTGCTGCAGGGTATCGACTGGTCCTCACTACGCGACGGGTGGGTCGGTTCGCGCCCGATCACACCCGACGGGCTCCCCATCGTTGGCCGTCTGGCGTCGGACAGAATTTACGCGGCAGGGGGACACGGTATGTGGGGGATAGTTTTGGGACCGGCAACGGGCCAGCTGCTCGCCGCACAGATCCTCACCGGTGAAACACCGCAAGAAATTGCGGCGTTCAATCCGTTGCGCACGTAAGAGAGTCTTCAGGGCTACATCCCGCTTACAGCAAGAACGAAGGGCACACTCATGCGAATACTCGTCATTGGCGCCACCGGAACTGTGGGGAAAAACGTCGTGCGGGCGCTGTCCACACACCACGACAAGGTCGGTCAAGGGCACCTGGAAATCATCAGCGCGTCACGCTCATCAACTGAACATCCAGTTGACTGCCGGGACGATGCCAGCGTCGCGGCACTCTTTGACAAGGTAGGGACGGTGGACGCGGTGGTCAGCACCATTGGCGGAGCCAAGTGGGCGTCGGCAACCGATGCGAGCCTGGAAACTTACGCGTCGACAGTGAACGGCAAGCTGCTATGCCAGGTCCGCATCACCCTGGCAGCCCGTGGCCATGTCCGGCCCGGCGGGTCCATAACGTTGACAAGCGGGATCGTGGGAAATTTTGCCTTCCCGGGTGGCTCACCCAGCGCAATCGCCAATATCGGTCTGGACGCCTTCGTCAAGAGTGCTGCCGCCGAGCTGCCGCACATGCGGTTGAATACCGTCAGCGCCACGGTGCTGGAAGAATCCGCCGATGCGTATGCGGCGGTGTTTCCCGGTTTCTCCGCCGTCCCTGGCGCGGTGGCGGCGGCGGCCTTTGTTCGCAGCGTCTACGGTTCCGAGACTGGGCAGACGATCCGAGCCTGGTCCTAGCCAAGAACGTGATTTGGGGGAAACGGGGCCACAGAGCAACTGCCCGATGACGAGGGCTCAACTGCATTAGTCAACCGCGAGCGGGTGCATCCCTGCCCGGATCAGTTTGTGATGAAAGGCCGAGCGACCTCCAGTCCTGCGCGGTCCGCCCACGCACCCGCCGTGAGCGAAGGTATGGCCCGGTTGCTGTCGTTGGGGGAGTCCTACGGCTGGGTCAACTTTGTCAAGACAAAGAAGCGCCGCAACCTGTCAATGCGGGGTGCGGCAGATTGGGGGAGGCCTTTGATGGGGAGAATTGGGGGTGTGCACAATGTGCACACCCTGGGTTCCGGTCTGGGTCGTACTGGTGCCGGACTGGCCCGTATTCCGGATGTTTCGACGGGAGTCCAGTGTTCGCAAGGGCTGGAACCCGGTTCGAGTCCCACCTCGGGCACAGTGTTTCCTCAGGTCAGCGGCTTTTTGGTTGATTTTTCGTGTGGACAGTGTCCACACTCACGCCTCTGATCTGAGGTTCCGGGTGTGTGGGGTCCCGGATTGACCTATTTGGTTGTGTGGGGGAGCGGCTGGCTACGGCGGACCGGGTACCGCCCTGCGGGGTCTCTTCTGCGTGTTCATCCTCGTTCGTCCTTCCGTCGGATTTTCGCGCTCACTACTTCATGGTGGCCAGGGCCGCTCACAACATGATTTGCTGAATATTCTCTAGACCGACCCAGAGTTGCGGCCGGTCCGGATTTTCCGCTCTCACACCTGTTTATGCAGGACTGCGGGGGGAACGGCATGACATGGCCACTGATCCGGAGCTGATCATGATTCGCTGAGCCTGGCCAGTCGGCAGGCGCGGCCGGCTTCGAGGGCGAGTTCCAGGAACTGGTGGGCTTCTGTCATGGCCTTCCCACCAGCTACCCCGCCGCCGCAGCCATGATTTTTCCCGTCATCGCCCCATTCGGCTTCTGGTTATCCGGCGTCGCTGTCCTCGCTGTCCTCGCTGTTTTGGCGGTGGGAGTTGGCCACGTTGCCCTCAATCACATCCCGACGATCTCTGCCTCCGCGGCGTCAACGCATGCTGGGCGGGCAGCGCGGCAACGACGCAGGCCAGATCTTTACCGATCGCCTGTGCGATCGTGGCGGTCCCCTGAGCCTGGGCGCTCTCCGCAAGGGACGGAAGCGAGGACGGTTTGACCGACATCAACAAACATCGATGATGGTGCCCGGTGCGCGGGTAGCTGTCTCTGGGCCCCGGTAGAGATCTGTGCGTCTGCGATGACTGGATTGCTGCCGTCAGACCCTACAGTGGCCGCATTCGAATACAGAACCGCGTGGCAGCGGCTGTCACGATCTGTGGGGAGGGGGCTACCGTGCCCGGCATGGAGGTCAGCGCTTGGGGCTGTGCGCACGGATCGGATTACCAACCCCGATAACCGCGTTCTGCAGCGCTGGTGGCAGCGTGTCGTCAGTTTTGGTGATACCGGCTGTGCCGCCGGATTTGATCCAGCCCAGGAGAACGTCGAGGACCGCCGGCTGATCCACACCGCCCAGCCACACGGACGATCCGATCACGCCAGTAGCTCCGTCGCGACGGGCCACCGCAGCGACAGCCCCGCTGGCGCAAGCGCCCAGACATTGGGTGGAGACGAGTACCGCGCCTCGACTGGCCGCGATGGTTGACCGCAACCGATCAGCACCGTTCTGACCATCGGCGAGCCGGTGGAGCGCATCGCACCGGTAGCCCTCACACAGGGCAACGAGGGGACCGTCGGCTCCCAGACCGGTCAGCGGGGTGACCTTTTTGCGTTTCATTGCAGACATCCTTTCTGTCCAGCCGAAGAGTGAGGGCGCGAGGGCCGTCAGCCACCGGTGTCCTGGGGCTTCCGGCGGAATGATGGCCGGGGACGGTCAGCCCTGGCGGGCTTTCATGCGGGGGTTTTTCTTGTTGAGGACGAAGGTTCTTCCGCGGCGGCGAACCAGCTGTGCTCCCGGCATGTTCTTCAGTGCGCGTAGCGAGTTCCGTACTTTCATCTGTTGCTCCTTTGGTTGGGTCAGTGGGTTGTGGTGAGGCCGAACGGGTCGTGCAGGCCGGCAAAGCCGGCAGCTATTTCCGCGTCGGTAAGTTCGCAATCTGCGAGCAGCCGGGTGATCTCGGCCGCGTCGATGTCTTCGCCGGTGACTGCGAGGACGGTCCCGCGGTCCATAGCGTCAGGGTGCCCGTCCCGTGGCGCGTCAGCGTTGTTCGTCCGGCCCGCCGCGGGATGGGGTGTCTGGCCGGTCAGCCATGGCCCGGTGTTCTCCAGCCACACGCGCGGTCCGATGCCCTGGACGGCGATCCGGCATTCCGGGGCCGCCGCGATCCACAGCCGCCCGCGGAGCCAACAGCATCCCTGCGCCAAGCTAGCCAGTGCGTGGCGGAACCGCTCGGGATGTAGCGGACGCTGGACCCGCCGGGTGACGGTGCTGAACGGGGAAGTGGACGGCCCGGCGGGAACCCGCACGGCGCCGGGGACCGACCTGGCCGTTGCCTCCGCGTAGTCGTGCCTGCCCGGATGGATGTCGCAGGCATTTTCGATGATGACGGCGTGCGGGGCCAGCTGCCCAAGCAGCTGCACGCCGCGGGCGCGCCCGCGCGGATCCACCGGAACCAGGTCGGGGTCGGCCAGGAGGACAGTGTCGCTGAACGCGAGTTCGCCAATCAGGAATTCCCCGGGCGTCCGCTGGTCATCCGGGACGGCGGTGAACCCGGGCTCAAACACGGTGTGGTGGTCCCAGATGTGGTCCTCGAGAGCGTCCGGTGCGCAGGCCAGCACCACTGAATCGATGGTGAACCGGTGCGCGAGTCCGCGCTTCAGGGCATTGACGGCCGTTGACGCGGGGACCGCGGGCGGGAGGCCGATGATGATGTGGTCCTCGCCGAGGGCCAGCAGTCGCTCGATCGTGGGAACCACGTCCAGGCGCACCGTGCAGCTCAGGCAGCCGTGTTCCAGGTGGTTTTCTTCCCGCTCGACCGGCCCGGGCCGGCCGAAGATGCGGCGGATGACCACGCCGTTTTCCAGGAGGTCGTGGAGAACCGCGACGGCCGCAGGGTGTGCGGCGGCCAGGGCCTCGCACGCCTGCTGCCGGCACAAGACGTCAAGGGAGCTGACCACGGTGAGATGCATACCCATCAAGCTAACGAGAATTGTTCTCATTTGCAATACAGGGGCAGATTCGCCCCTTCGGGGCCGACGGTCAATGCACGTACACCGTCCGTTCCGGCGTGATCGTCAGGCGGTCGCCGCGGCTCACCCTCTTCTTCCCGGACGGTTGAAGCGCTGTGTTCGTTGCGTGGGGGTGTCGATACGGATGAGCATCCGCAGAAGGGCAGCGGCAGTCATAGTTGTTGTCGGTCTCTTCAGTAAGGTGTGCTGGCTCGCGGCCGAATTTTGTGATCCCGGGGCCAGCGGTGGATTCTGCTTGCGGGGAGGACGCCCGCGCCGTTCTGGGGACCCTTAAAGCCCGGGGGCAGGGCGGATCACCTGGAGGCTTTTCAGAATAGAGCCGACGACAATGACGGCAGCCGCGCCTCGGGCACTTCCGGTTATGAAGGATAGGCCCGCTAGGTCGAGAAGCAGTTGGGCTTTGCCGGATACACGCCTGTCCGTCACGTTTTCAGTCACCGGGTCAATGGCGAGCGGGTGGAGAGCTTCAACCTTCTCAGCACAACCGAGGGCAGTGCCGCCCATACCGTTGTGGTGGGCGGCCATCTGGATTCCGTGCCCAAGGGGGCAAAGGTGCCGCTGCCCGTGCGGGCGTGGCCTCTCTGGCGGCGGGACGTCAGCAGGCATCGGGGTGGTCAGTCGTGGGTGGGTTCGCCGGTGATCCGGTGGTCGGCGAGGTTGATGGTTTCGCGGATGAGCCGGACGAGGTGTCCGTCGTGGAGGGAGTAGATCACGTGGCGTCCGTCCTTGCGGGTGTCCACGAGTCCGCTGAGGCGGAGTTTGGCCAGGTGCTGGCTGGCCACAGTCCGCGGCACCCCGGCCACGGCGGTGAGCTCGGTGACGGTTTTCGGGCCGTCGGCGAGCTGCCACAGCAGGTGCAGGCGGGTCGGTTCGGCGAGCATCCGCAACGTGCCGACAGCGGTTTCCAGCAGCTGCGGCCCCGGGGTAACCGGATGGGCCAGGGACGGAGCGTCAGGGGCGGGGACGGGCGCGCTGTCAGGCTGACTGCTCAACGTGCTGCTCCTTCTGTCACCGGTTCCTGGGCTGCTGCGGCTTGGTGCCGTGGCCAGGACAGGAATGCACCTGCACTGCCTATCATCGCAATAATTGTCAGCGCCACGGCAGCCCAGCCCAACCCGGCCATCGCCCCGACCCACCCGGCCAGCGGATACGTCAGGATGTAGCAGGCGTGCGAGAGGGAAAACTGGGCCGTGAACACGTATGGCCTAGTCTCCTCCGTGGATGCGTCCCGCAACAGGCGCGCAGAGGGTGTGAGGATGGTGGAGTTCGCGGCTCCGAGCACGAACCACAAGCCCAGCAGCAGCCACCAGCCCGACCCGGGGACGCCCAGCAGCGTCAGCGCCGCCGCGCCGGCCAGGACAAACGGAATGACAGCGGCGCCGGAGAGCATCACGGCCCGGTCCCCGAACCGGTCCAGGACCCGTGGCGCGGACAAGGCCACGATCATGGACCCGACACCGAAGCAGGCCAGCGCCAGGGCCAGGTCCGTGTCGGGCCGGTGCAGGACGTCCCGGACGTAGACGACCGTATTGACCAGGACCAGCGCCGTCGGGGCCGCGACGACGAGGTTCAGGGCCAGCAGGGACCGCAGGCGGCGGTTCCGCCAGAAAATCCGGGCACCCAGGGTCGTCCGGTGCCACAGCGAAGTCTGCGGAGCCCCGGAATCGGCCACCTGCGGCAGGACGGTGATCGCGACCATCAACGCGGAGAAGACGAAGCCCGCGACGGTGCCGACGAAAAGGTTGTTGTAGCTGACCAGGGTCAGCAGCAGCGCAGCGATGGCCGGACTGACCAGGGCCTCCATGTCATAGGCCAGCCGGGACAGGGACAGTGCCCGCGTGTAGTCCCTCTCATCCTTCAGGATGGTCGGGATCAGCGACTGGAACGCCGGGGTGAACGTCGCGGATGCACTCTGCAGCAGGAAGATCACGACGTAGATCTGCCACACATCGGTGATGAACGGCAGGCACAGCGCCATCGCGGCACGGATCAAGTCCGCCCCGATCAGGACCCGTTTCTTGGACCACCGCGACACTAGGGCATTGATCACCGGGGCCAGTCCCACATAGGCCAGCATCTTGATCGTCAGCGCGGTACCGAGGATGGCGCCGGCGTTGCTGCCGGCCAGGTCGTACGCCAGCAGCCCCAGGGCCACGGTGAGCAGGCCGGTGCCGATCAGGGCCACGATCTGCGCGGTGAACAGCCGCCGGTAAGTCAGGTTCCGCAGAACCGATAGCATCAGCCAAACTCCTTAGTTACATACGTGCATGCCTATGCACTCATCATAGATGACTGCTTTGGCCCTGCACCGGAGATCAGTCGTCGGGGATCCCACGCCGGGCAACGTGAGCGCAGCCTTTTGGCCCGGATGCGGACCGCCACAGCCGCGGGAGAGTCATCCGTGGAAGCGGACGCCAGGCATCTTTAGAGGTTTAAGGGGGTCGGCACGTCTTCATCCCGACCACGTGAGGCACAGTGCCGGAGGGTAGGATTCAGGGATGGAATTTTGCTGCTGATGGGTCAGGGACATGGCCATTCCCACTCGATGGAGAAGCCGACGGAAGCCTCGCCGGAGACGGCAGCGGCGCGGAGGCGAGCCAATCGGCTTCTTGCCGCCGTGCTTGTTCCTCTAACGCTGCTGACTCTTATCGCCATGGTACTGATGTGGCCTTCGGGCAGCAGGGATGACATCAGCTTCGCGAACCCGTACGCGGGTGCCCCCGGAGCCAAGATGGAGACCGGAAAGATTCAGCGGGTGGCGGTCGAGGATTGTATGGAGGGAACCGGCCAGGCTGTCGAAGGCATGAAGGGCTCCCAGTGCACCTTTGTCATCACGGAACCGGACAATGGCGGCGTGTCGGTGAAGGTCGTCATGAATCCGGACGTGGTGAAATCACACGGCGTCAAGCCTGGCGACAACATCAGCTACCTCAATCTGTCCACCAGCCAGAGCGGCGCGGTGACCGGTATGCCGCCCTACGTGTTTGTCGACTTCGTCCGGTCCGTCCCGATTATCCTGCTCTCGGTCCTGTATGGGCTGGTCGTCGTCGCCGTCGCTCGCTGGCGCGGGTTCCGGGCTCTCATCGGGTTGGTCGGTGCAGGTGTTGTGCTGGCCACTTTTATCCTTCCCGGTCTCGTGGAGGGGAAACCGCCGCTGCTGCTCGGGCTCGTGGGGTCGATCGTCATCATGATCGGCGTCCTCTACTTTGCCCACGGCTTTTCTGCCAGGACATCCACCGCCCTGCTGGGAACTGTCTTCGGGCTGGTGATCACGGCAGTGTTGGCCGCGTGGGCAACTGACGCCGCCAACCTGACAGGGAGCAGCAGCTATGAGGCCGTAACGCTGATCAATATGTCTGACCGGATCTCGCTGTCCAGCATCATTCTGTGTGGCCTGATCATCTCAGGACTGGGGGTGCTCAATGACGTGACCATCACCCAGTCCTCTGCAGTCTGGGAGCTGTATGAGCTGGCTCCTCAAACCAGCGCGCGGGACCTGTTCGCTTCGGGCATGCGGATCGGCCGGGATCACATCGCCTCGACTGTGTACACCATTGCGTTCGCCTATGCCGGAGCCGCCTTGCCCATCATCATCATCGTGATGCTTTTCAACCGGCCCCTGGGTGAGTCTCTGACTAGCGTTGAATTGTCCGAAGAAGTGGTCCGCACGCTGGTGGGTTCCGTTGGACTGGTTTTGGCCGTCCCCGTCACAACACTCCTTGCGGTACTGGTGGTCAAAGCAACGGGTTCGCGCCGGTCAGCGACTTCCGGAGAATTGAAGGATGACGCGCCGTCAACACATTCGGGCGAGGGCCCGGGCATTGACTCCGATCACGTCATCGTGACAGCCGGCGGTACACCGGTACCAGGATCCCGCCGTGAGGCACGCCGCCTGGCGAACCACGCCACATATTGACCCGCCGCCGGCGGGTCAGCGCCGACTTTGGTCTTGCCCCCGGCTAAGAGAGGGGCAGGCTGCAGATCAACCCTCTACCGGACGTTCTACTGACCCCGCGGCAAAGATGGGCCACGGGCTTTCCCGCCGTGGCCAACCCGCCGAATGGCGGCTCTCCCATACAGCGGTGCGCAGCCCCCGGGCGACGCCCACAGCAAACCCCGGGTGCAGACGCGGACGGGCTCCGCGCTGTCCCGATCCCTCTGCCTGCCCATGGAGCAGTTCCCATCCGGACAGCGACACCGCAATCGCGGACCTCTGGGGCACAAGGAACCTAAGTGCGGCAGATATGTGATGTCCCTTGCGTCTCGTTGCTGCAGCTAAGGTGAACCGGCCCGGACCTGGGCGAGCTACGGGACTCCGTTGCTGCTGCAGGGGCTGTTCCGCCCTGAGCGCACGCGCACCATGGGCGGGCTGATCCGGAAGTGATCAGCAGCTTGCTGAGCCCGGCAAGTCGATAGGCGTTGCCTGCTTCGCGGGCGGGTTGCAGGAACTGGTGGGCTTTGCTGCCATGGCCTTCCCACCAGCTAACCCGCCGCCGCAGCCATCATTTTCCCCGTCATCGTCGCATCCGGCTTCTGGGTATCCGGCGTCGCTGTCCTCGCTGTTTTACCGGTGGGAGCTGGCCACGTTGCCTGCAATCAGTTCCGGACGATCTCTGCCTCCGCCGGCGTCAACGCATGCTGGGCGGGCAGCGCGGCGACGACCATGACCGGATCTTTGCCGATCGCCTGTGCGATCGCGGCGGTCGTTCGTGGATCCGAGGGCGTATCAGATGAGGATTCCGCACATCGATTTGAATGTACCGTTTGGCCCCCGGAAACCGCCCCCCGTCACCGGGCATTTTTTCGGGCGGGTTATGCGGGAAGCGGCCGGCCGCGGAAACGCGGCGGTCGTGATCCGGAAATTTTGGGTGACGCTTTCGTCGGTGGGGGACCGGCTAATGCGACAGCGAAACGGGTTGAGCAGGCCGGTCAGATCCGGTGGTTCTCAAGCTGTAGAAGCGACACGAGCAATTTGGTTGCTCGTGTGGACAAGGAGCCGCCGAACAGCAGATCCGGAAGCTCCTCGGGCGGGGTGCCGTCATTGTTGCGGTGAGTGACCGCTCCGGTGTCCCTTCGGGGCAGGCGCTAGCTGTACTCGGCCAGGACGTTGGTTACCTGTTGAAAGGGTGAAGACCTCTTAGGTTGGTGGTTACTACACACAACGAACGCCTAAGTGGTCTTCATGGTCCACCGTAATGACCGTCTGACTCCTGCCGGTAGAAGCATCCTTGTCCAGCGTGTTCTGGACGGCCGTCCCGTGGCCCATGTGGCGAAGAAAATGAGCGTTTCCCGCGCCTGCGCACGCCGGTGGCTCAAGCGCTACGTCGAACACGGTCTGGCCGGGATGGAGAACAGGTCGTCACGACCGCGTTCATGCCCGCATGCCACTCCCGAGGCGAAGATCGAGGATGTAATCGCGGCGTGTAAGAAGCACGGCGAAGGCCCGGTCGAGCTGGCCGAACGCTTTAAGGTCCCGGCCCGCACGGTCTCGCGGATCATCGCCAGAGCCGGGCTGCCCCGGTTGTGGGAACTGGACCCCATCAGCGGCGAACGCATCCGCGCCGGCCGGGCAACCGATCACCGTTACGAACGCGACACCGCCGGAGAACTGCTGCACATCGACGTCAGGAAACTCGGCGGCATAGGGCCCTCACCGGCTGGCTAGACTTCTACAACCACCGCCGCAACCACAGCGCCCTCGGAGGACGACCACCCATCAGCAGATGTAACCAACCTGCTAGCTGAGTACAGCTTACGGTGACGGACGGCAGGCGGGCAGGAGAGGGCTCACAAGTGAGGTGGTCGTGTTCAGTCGGCAGTGCCAGCGATCTCCCTTAATGCACGCACGTGCGCGTCGAATGCCTTCCGCCCAGCAGGTGTGAGAGTTACCCACGTCAGACGGCGGGCATCCGTGCGCGCCGCTGATGCGGCTTTGGTCAGGCTGACGTACGTAGCCTCAGCCAGGGTCTTCAGGTGCTTCGAGAGTGTTGCGTCCGAGACGTTGAGCGTATCGCGCAGTACAGCGAAGTCCATCTGTTCAACCGCCCGCAGCACTCCACAGATCCGTAACCGTGCCGGCGCGTGGATGACGTCATCGAACCGGGCCTCAATCATGCCGCAGCTGATCCAGCGCCGAGCGGTAGACGATTCCCGAGAGCCAAGTGACTAGACCGAAGGCGGACACGCTGGTCAGCGCCACGGCCCAGCGGGCGCCGAAGGAAACCAAACCAAGCGAGATTGAGAACAGCGTTAGGCAGACCATGAGAATCGCGATCGTTGCCACTATGGCGCGCGGGCCCATCTTGCGGAATCGGATTCCGGCTTCGCGGCGGATCAGGTGAAGGATCACTAGAACTGCTACCAGGCCCAACCATCCGGAAGTCGGGGGTTCGTAGTTCTCCCCAGGGTTGGCCGTCGCGGCTGCTGCCACCCACCAAGCCGCCACGCCCCCGAGTGCGGCCAGCAATGCTTTGGGAACATTCACGCCGTCGGCCAGTGTCCGACGGTCGGAAGCCAGGCCGCGGAGGCTGGCGGCGGCATCATCTGCCGACGGGCGGCCCTCAAAGTTTCTTTCCATGCCGGAAAGTCTACAGAATGACTTTCCGAATCGGCAAGTGATGTGGGGATGCGCAAACGGGACAGCAGAGCGATCCCCGACTCGGAAGGGGGCGTGGGCCCGCTATTCCATCCCATGCATAAATACTCGTGTCATTCGGTCGCGTTATGGCACCGTCATACGGGCGGCCGACTTTCGAAGCTAGTCCTTAGCGTCGGAAGCCGAGCAATTACTCAACGGAGGCAATGCCGGCGGCGTCGTCGTCGTGCGTGTTGGGTCGACAGTCCGCAAGCCATGGACCGATGCCACTGGTTGGGTCCCCAGGTAGAAGTCCAGTGTTTGTGTGAGTTCGTGTCCGAGAATGGACGCAGGAGGAAATTCACGAATCGTGGCTGGCACGCAGACACACCCCCGAGCAGGTCATCGCCAAAGTCCGGCAGGGCCAGAAGATGCTCAACGACGGACACCCGATGGTCGAGGTCATCAGGGAGCTTCAGGTCACCGAGGCGACCTGGTACCGCTGGCTGAACCAGTACGGGTCCGAGAAGAACGCCGAGGCGTCCAAACTGACCCGGGAGATGGAGAAGGAGAACGCCCGCCTCAAGCGCCTGCTGGCGGAGAGGGAACTGGCCATCGACATCCTCAACGGGTGGCCAAGGGAAAATTCTGAGCCCCGAACCCCGCCGCCGTGCCGTGCGCATGGCGGTGGACAAGTTCGGGGCGTCCGAACGCTTCGCCTGTGACGTCCTGGGTTAGAACCGGTCCGCGTTCCGCAAGAAGAAGCCCGACATGGGCTTCGAGGAAATGCAGCTCCGCGCAGCCTTGCCCGCCGTCGCCGTGAAGCACATCGCGTGGGGCTGGCGAAAGCCCGCTGGCTCCTGCTGGCACAGCCCGAGTGGGACGGCGTGGCGCTGAACAGGAAGCGGGTGCGCCGGCTCTGGCGCGACGAAGGCCTGGTCTGTAAACCCAGGGCGCGGAAGAATCGCCGCACCGGGCCTGGCGCCGGGGAGCAAAAACGCCTCACAGCGCAGTACCCGATGCACGTGGTCAGCTTCGATTTCCAGTCGGATGTGACCTCCTGCCGGCATATCCGGTTCTTCTTTCGTCTCGACGAATACACGCGCAGCGCGCTGGCGATCATTCCTCGCCGGTCATTCAAGACCACGGACGTGGTCGCGGTGCTGGAGAACACCATCGCCGAAACCGGCACCGCCCCGGCCTACGTCCGGTGCGACAACGGGCCCGAGTTCGCTGCAGAGGCACTGGTCAGCTGGTGCAACACCGCCGGGGTCGACACCGCATTCATCGACCCGGGATCACCCTGGCAGAACGGCTTGATCGAATCCTTCAACGCCGAATACAGAAGGGGACAACTCTCCGGAGAAATCATGGACGGCATGGCCGAAGCGAAGTATTTGGCCGAGGAATGGAAAGCTATCTACAATCATGAACGACCCCACGGATCCCTGAACGGCATGACGCCGAGACGCTACTGGAAAAACTGGACGCAAGAAATCCAATTAGCCTGTATGTCCTTTGTCGGACGCCCGTTCCGGGCTGAAAATGTTGCTGTGGCCACCTGCCGACGCCGTGTTTCTATGATTCGCTGAGGCCGTCAATTAGCCGGGCATTGGGTGTCACGCTGTAGGCCCCTCATTGTTTCTGTTGTTCAGGACGAGGATTAGATTTCGCTTCTTGCCCGGTGATTCCCACGGGCGGTCCGCCTCGATAGTCGACAAGTCCGCGCGGAGAGGGGATGAAGAGGATCATGTTGGCCGAATCCCAAGATGAGGAACAGATCATTGCCAGGGTCGTCGCGATCGATGTGGGCAAGGCTGAATTCGTCTGTTGTGTTCGGGTCCCCGCGAACGGGAACCCTAAAAGCGGTTGCAGGAGGTGTCCACACATTCGACAATGACCCGGTCCTTGACGGAGCTGGCCAACCATCTTGTCGACCTCCGTATCGAGGGGGTGGTGATGGAGGCAACCAGCGATTACTGGAAGCCGGTGTTTTATCTCCTCGAGGCGCACGGGCTCGAACCGTGGCTGGTCAACGCCCGGGTCGTGAAGCATCTGCCGGGACGTCCGAAGACTGACGAGCTCGATTCCGTTTGGCTTTGCAAGGTCGCCGAACGGCAGATGCTCCGGCCCAGTTTCGTCCCGCCCGCCCCGATCCGCCGGCTGCGGGACCTGACCCGGTACCGGATCGATCTGGTCGGGACACGCACGGCGGAGAAGAACCGGGTCGAGAAACTCCTCGCGCAGCTGGCGCGTTCGTGCATGCGCAGGAAGCTCAGCGAACTCGAGGAGGCGTTCACCGGCCTCTTTGATGACCACCATGCCTTCCTCCTGGCCCGGATGCTGGCCAGGATCGACGGGATAGACGCGGACATCGCCGCGGTCGATGAACAGATCGAGGCGCAGCTGGCCCCTTTCGCGGCGGCGGAACGCCTGGAACAGATCCCAGGCATCGGCTCCGTGGCCGCCGCCATTGTTCTGGCTGAAATCGGGGTCGACATGACCCGGTTCCGACCGCGGGGCACCTGTGTGTTGCTGGGCGAAGTTCTCCCCGGGCATCAACTCCTCAGCCGGGAAAACCAAGGGCAACGGTTCGACCGGGCGCGGCAACAGCTATCTCGCCCGGGTCTTGGGCGAGGCCGCCGTCGTGGCCGGCCGAACGGATACCTTCCTGGGTGAGCGTTACCGACGGATCGCCCGCCGGCGGGGCAAGAAACGCGCCATCGTCGCTATCGGACGTTGCATCCTCGTTATCGTCTGGCACCTGCTGCAGGATCCGGATGCCCGGATCCATGATCTCGGGCCAGAGCACTTCAGCAGCCGCACCAACCCGGACACCAGGAAACGCAGCCACGTCCGCCAACTCGAAGCCCTCGGCTACACCGTTACCCTCACACCCGCAGCCTGATACTCACGCCTCGCCATACCTCCACCCGGGCCCGCCCTTTCACGACTGCATGATCCCGCGCGAACCCTCCACCGTCAGGTCACCTCATTTTCGGATTAGCTATCGCATAGACGCTGGACTGCTAACGGGGGCCCAACCACCCCCACCTGCGGAAGCGCTTATGCAATTCCTACTCAAATCTGCCGAACTCAAGAGACGGAACGGTCTAGAGACCTTCCAAAGAACCCGGAACTTGGGACCAAAGTTCGATCCAATTCAAGGCAGATGCGAAACGCGAAAGAGACCCGCACCCTGGAACCCCACCACTAACGATGATGGAACGGCGAGACAACCGACGTCCTGGCAAACAGTCTAACCAAAGTAGACACGTCAGGTCGGGGAATGGTTGTTTAGTTGCTGCCATTCAACGAGACTCGATGTCGCATTCTCGCTGCCAAGACGACAATAGCCCGACCCGTTAACTTAGCTGGCCCGAACCACGCATATAGACGACGCATCCCATAACCCAGTACTTACCGAGTGGACCTAGCCGGGAAAGCAAGTATGGCCTACTCGTGACACTGATTGGGGCGGATCATAGTCTCTATGACACGGGGAATGGCTTAGAGAGCTGGGGCCACATACCAGACTATGGCCGGACAAGCCCCAATACCGCGCTTCGGTAAGCGCGACAGCGTCTGATATTCCGAAATGATCATGAAGTGGTGATGCATTTGTCTAATCTCACCCAGCTTTCAATTTGCTTCTGCGAGCTGGCTTTCTCGTCACCGAGAGTGTCAGTAAGATTCACTCACTTAAAGAAATTTCACTCAATTCAAGCCCGAACTCTGGTCCCCAAAGAAATCATTGTTGTGACGACCATAGCGAGGTCCCGTATGGGCGTCGTCCCTCCGTGGATGACGTGACACTGGAAAAGCGTGGGGGGCCAGTGGGACTTTCCGCAGCGCAAAGTAACGGCGCGGACGACGCAAGGGCAAGTTCCGATGTCTTAGCGTTCCTGGACGACGGCGCCGAAGCTGCACCAGAAGGGCTCGAACGTCCGGCGGAATTTCTTCACGACCACGATGTGCCGGCCGTGGGCGGGCGCGTTGAACCGGCGTCGGAATACGTCCCCCCGGCCCAATTCGGTGGGGAGCTCGGCCGGATAGTGGGCTGTAGCCGCAGCGGTCTGCTCAAGGCGGCGTCCGAAGCCAGGAAAGTTATTGGCGCAAACATGTGCTTTCGGCGTGAAGTCCTCCGCCGGGTGGGCGGCATTAATCTACTGCCCGGCCGCGAATGCTCAAAACCCATGGGCTGCGAAGAGCCCGAATTTCTCATTTGTTCCAAGTTAGAGGCCCCGGGGCACGGAACGTGCATGAGCCAGCGGCCCTGGCGCCGCGTACCTGACCACCGGAGGCCGCGACCGGAGCAGCTGGAGCAACCACCCCAGGACTGGGCCGTGCAGGATCCGATCTCGTGTATTGGCTTTCACGTCCGCCAGCGTCTTGCGCGGACCGCGGCTCGCGCACGAGCTGAGGTGGTCCCGGCTACGGAAAGCCATCACTTCCTGAACAGGCCGCGGCGGTGGATCGGTCTCGTCAAAAATTTCGCAGATTGAATGTCGGAAGGATGAAAACATGAGCAACCAAAATGCGTATGCGGTGGGACGGTCCTGGCTTGGCGTAATCCGCGGAGGCGGTCGCTCGGCTGGTCCTCGTCTACGTGGGTCGCGGAATCCGCGGCTCCGTGCACTGCTGGCAGCACTGCTGGCAGCGCTGCTGGCGGTAGTGGGTGTTCTGGTGGTGCCGGTTCCGGCGTCGGCTGCTGCGGGTGATGTTGGGGTTGAGGGTCCGTCGCATTCGGGGACGGGGACCCCGACAGGTACGAAGCGGGCAACGAGTGCGTTGTGGTTCAACGACGGCGTCTGGTGGGGGAACTTGTGGGACACTGCCAGCTCGGATTTTCATATCTTCCGGTTCAATGCCGCGACGAGTTCGTGGGTCAATACGGGTGTGGCGACAGACACGCGGGCGAACACTCATCATGATTTGTTGTGGGACGGGACGACGTTGTTTGTGGCGAGTTATCGGTTCGTCAACGACGGTGTTCCGGCTGAGCCGAACTTCCCGACGACGATGCGGCGTTACAGCTACGACTCGAGTAAGAAGACCTACACGCTGCTAACTTCTGAACAGATCAACAACCAGCGCGTTGAGACCCTGACCATCGACAAGGACTCGACCGGTCGGGTATGGGCGACGTGGCAGCAGGAGAACCGGATCTATCTGAACGTCAGTGACCAGGCCGGCGTGAAGTGGGGGACGCCGTTCGCGCATCCTGCGTCGTTGAGCAACGTGTCTGTGGACGACACCTCGGCTCTGATCGCGTTCGACGGGAAGATGGGTGTGATGTGGAGCCGGCAGGTCGGTGACTCCACCGACGGCATGTACTGGAGCTACCATGTCGATGGGGCGTCCAACACCGCCTGGACCGATCCTGTGGCAGCGGTGAAGGGGCAGCGCAGCGGTGATGACCACATGAACTTGAAGTGGCTGGACTCCTCGGGTGGCCGGGTTTTCGCCGCTATTAAGACGTCCTTCACGTCGGCGTCTCAGCCGCTGATCCAGCTGTTGTCATTCAATGGTTCGACGTGGGCGACGAACACGATCGCGACTGTGTCGGAGTGCCCGAACCGGGTGCTAGTCCTGATTGATGAGAGTACGCAGAGGCTGCGTACCTTCGCCACCTATCCGAAGCCGAGCGGCACGACGAACGCTGGTGTCTGCACTACCTCGGGGGGTGCGATCTACGAGAAGTCCACGCCGCTGGACAACATCAACTTCACCACGACGAAGACGGCTCGTATCGTGGACGCCGACCAGTATGTCCATAACGTGACGTCGACGAAACAGAACCTCAACAGTGCGGCGCGGGGCACGGCCAACAGCGGTCTGCTGTTGCTCGCCGATGTGAACGCCACCAGCCGGTACTGGCACTTCTACGAGCCAGGCCCCGGTGGTGGGGGTGGGGATACGACGGCCCCGACCGTGACGGCTACGTCCCCGGCGGGTGGTGCGACTGGTGTGGCGGTCGCGGCGGATGTGACGG
>NZ_JBVAYX010000032.1:0-40429 GCF_055412825.1 Pseudarthrobacter linnaei | reverse complement strand
GGTTCTCACTGACCATCGCACGATGGCTCACTACGTCACCGGAGCAACGCGCAACTGCGGAGATCTACACCACTCCACGGGACGTAACCGCAACGGGAGGAGACGACGCGGGTGACTGGCTGTTTAGAGCGGTTCCCTTTTTGATCGCCTTCGGGGTCATATCCGCCGTCTTCGGCATAGGGCGAGTCAAAGACAGAGCAAGGGCCTTCAAAGTCGCCTTGATCTCCTTCGCCTTGGCCAGCGTGACCTTCTTGTTGTCCGTGATCATCTGGTCCGCCGGCGCCATACCCGTAGTCAGCCACGCGAGTGCTCAGATCTGGGAGACGGCCCCGTAGAGGGCCCTACCGGATCGTCCGGCAAGCGGTCTGCGCGCCAGCCGACGTGCTTGTCCGGACGGACCAGTCCGCCTCAGTCTCGTCGTACCGGCCAGCCCACGCTGCGCGTATTTGAACTCCGCCCGAGGGGCTCAGCGCGGGCAGATCGAAGTCGGGATGCCGTGTGGATTGTCGGGTCTTTGTCGTCTCCGGCCAGCGATGCCTCTTTACCGGGTGAACGGCGCTCCCTACGTGGACTGGTGGCGCCGCTCATCCGGTAATAAGTCAGCTGCGCTTGAGGAAAAGGCTGACGTCGTCGTTGCTGATCAGGTCCGGGACGGTCCAGCCGTCCAGGTCGTATTCGGCCAGGCACTGGTCCGCGAAGCCCTTCATGTAGTCCGTGGTGCCCTGGGCCTGCGCGGCGAAGAGGATCTCGGCCTTCACGTTCTCGTGGTTGCCGGAGTAGTTCCGCTCGTAGAGTTCATGCCGGCCGCCAAACTCGGTGCCGATCGAGTCCCAGAGCAGCTTCATCAGCTTCACCCGGTCCACGGCCTCTACGCCGTCCGAGCCGCGGACGTACTTGTCCAGGTATGGCCGGATTTCCGGGGTCTTGAAGTCCAGGGCCGAGGAGTTCAGGTAGATCAGGCCCGACGCGACGTCCTGTTCGATGATTTCCTTGATCCGCGGGTACCCGATGGACATGAACATCCGGTAGGACAGGCCATAGTCCAGCTTGGGCAGAACGGTGCCGTTCGGGCCTGCATCCGGGTTCAGGGTCATCCCGTCGATGAGCGCGTAGAACATGTTCCGCCAGCCCAGGACCTCCCCCACCCGGGTCTGGACGCCGCGGAAGTCCTGCGTCCCGGCGACCTCCAGGGCCTTCATCAGCAGCCCGGCGATGAAGTCCAGCTTGGTGGCGAGACGGATCACGCCCTGGAAGGTGAAGCGGTTAATGAATCCGGTCTGCGGGAAGAAGTTGTTGATCTTCTCCACGTCTCCGTAGGCAAAGACGTTCTCCCACGGGATCAGGACCTTGTCGAAGACGAACACGGAGTCGTTCTCGTCCATCCGGCTCGAGAGCGGGTAGTCGAACGGGGTTCCCATCACCGCGGCCTGATGGGCGTAGGAGGCACGGCTGATCAACTTAACCCCGGGCGCGTCCATCGGCACCGTGCAGATCAGCGCGAATTCCTTGCGCTTGATCGGCAGCCCGTAGTGCGCGATGAAGTTGTAGTTGGTGATCGCCGACCCGGTCGCGACGACCTTGGCGCCCGAGACGATCAGCCCGGAGCCCGTTTCCTTCTCGACCTTCATGAACACATCCCCGACCTGGTCCGGGGGCAGGTGGCGGTCTACCGGCGGGTTGATGATCGCGTGGTTCCAGTACAGGACCTTCTCCTGGGACTCCTTGTACCAGCGCTTGGCATTCTCCTGGAACGGCTCGTAGAAGTCCGGCATGCCGCCCAGGGTGCCCAGGAACGCCGCCTTGTAATCGGGCGAGCGTCCCAGCCAGCCGTAGCTCATCCGCGCCCAGGTCTCGATCGCGACACGGTCCTGCTTCAGGTCCTCGACGCTGTGCGGGGTGCGGAAGAACGACATCGTCTTGCCGCCGGACCCGGTGTCGGTGGGCACCATCAGCTTGTCTTGCAGCTCGGGCTTGTGCATCGCGTCGTACAGCCGGGCGGCCATCCGGATCGAGTTCCGGAACGCCGGGTGGGTCGTGACGTCCTTGACACGCTCACCATAAATCCAGACCTCGCGGTCATCCTGCAGAGACTTGATGTACTCATCCCCGGTCATCGGCATCTTCGGATTCGCCGGCGTCGTTCTGTCACTCATCGACGGCGTGGAGGACGCCGAGGAATCGGCGGCGGGAACTGGCTGGTCAACAATTTCGGTCATGATCGTCCCTTTCAGGGGAGGGGTATCTGAGCGGTGAGGAAATTCCAGGCGTGCTTGGTGTGATGCGGGTTAGTGCGGCGTCGAGCCGTGAAGCGGCTTGAAGGAGCTGGAGCCGGCGAACCAGCCCGATTCGGGCGCGTCACCGGAGTGGTCCCAAGGGGCCCCCTCAACGAGCCGGCCGATCTGGCGGAATTTGCCGCCGAAGAACAGGAGTGGTTCCCGCTTGGTGATTTCCATGCCGATGACCTCGCCGACGACGATGATGTGGTCGCCGCCGTCGTAGATGTTCCACGGCCGGCATTCGAGCGTGGCGGCGTTCCGGGTCAGCACCGGGACATTGCCGTCCAGGGTCCATTCCGGCTCCTCGTCGAGGACCTTGCCGGCGAAATGCAGAGCCACATCCATCTGTTCGAGGGAGAGGATGTTGATGGCGAAGGCGGCGCCTTCGAGGTAGCGGGCCGCACGCGAGGTCCGGGTCAGGGTGACCTGGGCGAGCGGCGGGTCGAGGGATACTGCGGTGAAGGCGTTGACCGTGGCGCCGTGGGGGACGCCGTCGTCGGACCGGCAGGTCACCACCGTGACGCCGGTGGCAAACGCGCCGAAGGCGTGGCGCAGTTCGCGGGTGTCAATGGCGCCCATGACTTCTTGAGTCATCGACTTCTCCTTTCTGCAGGTGTTCATTACCGGGGCGGCCTAATTTTGGGCGAGCGGCCTGACGGCGGGTGGGGGTGGTGTTTGGGTTGGGCCCGGGGTCGAAAGTGTTCCGGCCCCGGGCCCGGGACTGGAGCTTTAGTCCTGGGGGTCGAGAACGAAGTTGTAGGTGACTTCGCGGCCCTTGCCGTCGGCGCGCTCTGCGGGGGCGAGGACGAGTTCGGGCTTCACGGCCGAGGCGATGTCGTCGGCGACGTGCTCGTCGCCTTCGAAGTAAAGCTGGGTGGTGATGAGCTGGTGCTCCGGCGCTGAAACCTTCAGGTGAAGGTGGGCGGGCCGCCATGCGTGCCAGCCGGCCGCGGCGATAAGGGCACCGCAGGCACCGTCGGTGGGGATCTGGTAAGGCGCCGGCTGCATGGTGTTGATCTGGAAGTTGCCGTGGGCATCGGCAATGATGGAGCCGCGGAGGTTCCATTCCGGCAGCCCGGGGGCGAACTGGGAGTAGAAGCCAAGGTCATCGGCATGCCAGAGTTCGATCAGCGCTCCGGCGAGCGGCTCGCCGGCGACGTTGGCGACCTGGCCTTGGAACAGCAGCGGGGTGCCGGGTTCGTCGTCGCGCATTGGCAGGGTGGCCGGGGTGTTGAGCGTGGGGGCGTCCGGGATGTAGTAGGGTCCCTCGATGGTGCCCTTGGAGCCGTGCCGGTTGGCGTTGGCGACCTCCTCAACTGAGTGTTCCACCCAGACGTCCAGGAACAGCGGCCATTCGCCGTCCTCGCCGACCTGGATGAGCCAGGCCTTGAAGGCGTTGTACTCGTCGTAGGTGACTTTCTCATCCAGGACGGTGTCGTTGATCGCCTTGATGATGCGGCCGGCGAGGGTGCTGACGCGTTCCTGGCTGGTGCCGGCGCCGATGTGCTTGTTCTCCCGGAAGCGGGCGGTGGCCCCCGCGCCCGAGGATGCCGCGGTGGCTTGGGTTTCCGTTGTCATGGTGACTCCCTTGTCAAAGAACGGTTGGTCCGGAACCATGGTCAGAAACGGGGTTCCGGTATATCGTGCCTGATGCCGCTTAGTGCTGCGCATCACATCCGGTGCTGTTTCCACGGTAGGCCCCTCATTGCGCGAGGGGAAATACCTATTTCTGGATCATTGAAAGCTTTTCGATATGAATGCGGTGCGTGCTATTCGACGGCGGACGGGTGCTTGGCCAGCGGTGTGACTTTGATGTCCATGTATGGGAAGAGCGGCAGTCCGGACAGCAGCGTGTGCAACTCGTCGTTGTCCGCGACGTCGAACACCGAGTAGTTGGAGTACTCGCCCACGACCCGCCACAAATGCGGCCAGCGGCCGTCGCGCTGGAGCTCCTGGGAGTACTCCCGTTCCTCCGCCTTGATGGCGTCGGCGCGTTCTTTGGGCATGTCCAACGGAATATCGACGTCCATGCGGACCAGGTAGAGCATGAGGTTCTCCTTAACGTAGGGGCAGGGCAGGACTAACGTCGGGGGCAGGGCAGGACTGGCCTAGTCCTGCCGGTACTTTTGCAGCTTGCCGGCGTCGATGGCCGCGCCGACGCCGGGGACCTCGCGGACCCGGATGGCGCCGTCGTTGATCGTGAGCGGCTCGGCGAGCAGATCATCCGTCATGTCCAGGTAGTTGGAGAGCTCCCCGGCCCGACGGGAGCTCGCCGCGAAGGCCGCGCCAAAGGTGACCGTGGCGAGGCTGCCGACCTGGGTGTCGATCTGGTTGCCCATGGTGACGTCCACGCCGAGGCCCTCGCAGAGCCCGAGGATCTGCTGGGCTTCGGTAAAACCGCTGCGCGCGGTCTTGATGCAGATCGCGGTGCTGCCGCCGGAGAGCAATTCACGGGAGACATCGCCGAGCGTGGGGACGCTTTCGTCACCCACGATCGGGATGCTCGAGCTCTGCACCAGCCGACGCCGGCCCATCGCCTCCCCGGCATCGCACGGCTCCTCCAGCATGGACAGGCCCAGGCCTTCGGTCCGGCGCAGGACCTCCATGGCCTCGTTCGCCGTCCACCCGCGGTTGGCGTCCAGGTAGATCTCGGTATCCGCACCGAGGCCTTCCCGCAGCACATGGCAGGCCTCGACGTCCAGGGAGAGCGGCCGTCGGCCAACCTTGAGCTTGAAGGTGTCGATGCCGTACGTTTCGCGGAACCGCAGCGCCTCCTCGAGGAGCTCGGCGGCGGGCTTGAAGCCCAGCATGTGCGAGACCCGCATGCTGTCGGTGAAACCGCCCAGCAGTTTGTGCACCGGGGTGTCCAGCGAGATCCCGATGACATCCCAGAGTGCGATGTCCAGGGCCCCCTTTGCCGTGGGGTTGTTGACCGTGCGCCGGAGCAGCTGCTGGACTTTGGAGCGGTCCAGCGGGTCCAGCCCGATGAGCTGCGGGGCGAAGACCTTGGTCACCACCGAGACGATCGAATCCTGGGTTTCGCCGTATGTGTAGGGCCGCGGAGGAGTGTCTGCCACCCCCCAGATACCGGTGTCCGTATGGATCCGGACGAGCACATGTTCCGCGGCGCGCACCTCTCCGCTGGCGAACTTCAGCGGCCGCGCATACGGGATGGCGTAGGGGATGGCCTCGATACGTTCGATCTTCACGGTGTCTGTCCTTTGGTGGCTGCCGACTTACCTGTGGGGGGCTGCTTGGCGGGGAGGGAATCGAAGAGAGCGAGGAAGGCGCGCAACAGCGGCGTTTCCTTGTCGCTGTTCCAGGCCACTGCCAGGTCCACCGGCGGGGGGTTCCGGAGCGGCCGGAAGGCAACGCCCTGGAAGGAAAACATCCGCGATGTCATGGGAACGAGTGCTATGCCCATACCGGAGGCCACGAGCGAGAGCAGCGTGGAGGTCTCCTTTGCTTCCTGGACGACCCGGGGCTGGAATCCGGCCTTGCGGCAGGCGTCAATAAAGATGCTGCTGACCGCGGAATAGCTGGGATATCCGATGAAGCCCTCCTCGGAGAGGGCGGCCAGCTCCAGCATTCCCTTCTCTGCCAGCGGCGAGTCCGCGGGCAAGGCCGCCACCAGCTGGTCCTGTTCCAGCAGCTTCAGGGCGATGGCCCCCGAATGGACAGGTGGGCGGAGGACGGCAGCATCGAGCCTGCCCTCCTCCAACGCAGCTTCCATCTGCGGCGTCAGCATTTCGCCCTGGACCGTGATGCGGAGCCCGGGCAGGGTGCGCCGTGCGGCCTGGATGATGATGGGCATTAGCCGGTATGTGGCCGTGCCGGTGAACCCTACCCGGAGCACTCCGGTGGCGCCTTCGCCAACCTGCCGCACGTCGGATTCCAGGACTTGCAGCTCCTGGAGCATCACTCGCCCCCGGTCCAGCAGGACCTGACCTGCCGGCGTCAGCTCCACTTTTCTGGTAGTCCGGACCAGCAGCGGGGTGCCCAACTGTTCCTCCAGCTGCCGGATCTGTTGGGACAGGGGCGGTTGCGCCATATGGAGTCTGGCGGCGGCCCTGCCAAAATGCCGTTCTTCAGCAACGGCTATGAAGTACTTGAGATGTCGCGTCTCCATTGATGCCCCTCAGTAGGTCTGCTGGCGCAATGCCATGCAGAAACAAGCCTAAGAGCGCATATTAGTAAAAAGAAATACCCATTTATCCACGATTAGGATCGCTTAGGTCCTAATAAGCCCCGGTAATCACCGGTACCACGTTGTCACCGTCTGCCCTTGGTCCGGCTGTCGGCGGTCGCCGCTTTGAGCCCCAGTTCGGCGGCGCCGCGGTAGCGGCTGCAATTCCTGAGTCGATCAGGGGCCTGTTCGCGCTCCTCGGACGTCCACCGGACATCGACGTTATCGTGTGTCAGAGGCACCTGCAGCAGTACCTGCCCAACTTTGGCAAACGCAACGGGCAGAAGGTCCCTCGCGGACTTCCTCAGACAGTCAGACCCGAATGGAGGCCGGCAGGCGCGGGGCCATACAGTTAGCGTTCGGTAAACGGAACGGCAAACCGCCATTCAAGCTGTGATCTAACCGCCATTTCGGCCAGGACAACCATAAGAATGCGGTTGGGCTTCCTCTGCAGTACGGCATCAAAAAGGTTGGACAGCGCAAGGGATCCGGAATAGGTATTGATGACCTGATTGAGGGCAACGTGGCCAGCTCCCACGCCAAAACAGCGAGAACAGCGACGCCGGATACGCAGAATCCGGATGCGGCAATGACAGCGAAAATGATGGCTGCGGCGGCGGGTTATCTGGTGGCCGACTCCGTATACCACACTGCCAGGCTCAGCAAGCTCGTGGTCTGCTCCGGATCAATGGCCATGTCATGCCGTTCCCCCGCATTCCTGCATGAACTGGTATCAGAGCGGAAAACCCGGACCGGCCGCAACCCAAGGAGAATAATCAGCAAGTCATGTTGTACGCGGCTCTGGCCGCAATGAATTGGTGAAAACGAAAACCCGACGGAAGGACGAACGAGGATGAACACCCAGAAGAGACCCCACAGGGCGGTACCCGGTCCCCCGTAGGCAGCCGCTCCCCTACACAACCGAATAGGCCGTTTCCGGGACCCCACACACCCGGAACATCAGATCAGGGCCGAGAGTGTGGACACTGTCCACACGAAAAAAGCACCAAAAAGCCCCTGACCTGCGGAAACACTGTGCCCGAGGTGGGACTCGAACCGGGTTCCAGCCCTTGCAAACACGGGACTCCCGCCCAGTGGATGAGTCGGGACCTTGGACCCTACTGACGGATCGTTACACCGGATCAGAGTGAGAACCGTAAGCGGACGACCACCCCACGTAACTGCAAATGGCGCTCAATAGATCGGACGAGCCATGCCCCCGCACTGCGACTCCTTAGATGGCCCCGTAGTCGCCGCTGCGCGACAGGCACTCGAGGCTGCCGACGTCGACCTCGTCCTGCCCTTCGTCCCCCCGGAGGGGGAAGCCGAGGTCCGCGCCGTGTTCGACACGGTAGTGCCTGTTCGGCGCCTGTCCCAGGCGGCTGGGGAGGTGGCGGACCGCCTCTTTTTCGAAACTATTGTACGTATTCATCGCGCCGGAGAAGGCGCTCCGTACACGGGTCTGAAACCTGCCGGGCTTTCAGTCGGACGGGTCATCCCGCTTGCCGAACGTGCCGTCGAGACCGGTTCACCAGATGAAGTCGGGACCTTCCTGAGCGCAATGTTGCGCAGCGAGCTCCAGCAGCGGCTCGAGCTTGTCAACACCCTGAAAGCCACCAAGGACCGCTCCACTGAAGATGCCCGGCAGTATGTTGAGGCAATGCTCGGCTTCGAGGTCTACAGTGACCACGTATTCCGGGCACTAAACGCTGTCGTGCACAGTAAGCCACCCGAGCTCGAGCATCACGGATAGTATGTCCGGTCGCTGGCCCGGAGCCCCGCTCCGAAGGACTTGAACGCGCTCCCCCGCATCCACCCATCGGGCGGTCGTTCGCAAACCCTATACAGGAACGCGCGCTGTACGCCGTATCGTGACGCCACCTATGGCTGCCCTTCACCAGAGAAGCTGGCCGAATCAGCATCGCCTGAACCTGGGTGCTCCGTCACCGCACCGGGACGCCATGTGCAAGGACCGCTCGTGGTTACTGCGCATCGCTGGCAGCAGTTAACTTCGTGATGGTGCCGCTGATGACGGCGATGTCGTTTGTGATGACGTCGCGCTTGGGGGTTCGGCAGTCGATACGTTGCCTGACCCGGTCACGCTGCTCGTCAAGGACGGCCAGCAGTTCGGTGGTGGCGTCCTCGGGTTGATGGTGGCGGTTTTGTCGACCTAGGCAGGATCTGCTTGATGAACTTCGTCGCGTCAACACAGAGTCTTCATGACAATCTCCCCGACCAGCGCTGACACCTATTGGGAGAACGCTGCCCGAGCGGTAACGGGAGCAGTCAAGAGTGACCCCATGGGTGAGACTCAGCAGTCGGCCCAGAGTTCCAGACCTCGATACCAGCGCATATCTGAGCATCCGCGGCGTTGAGTTCCAGCCTTCCTGCGTACGGCCGCCTCTCCTGCTGCGGGTATGCCTGTTCCCTGCTGGCCATGCTTCGGGCCTTAGCAGGCTTTCCGGGCATAACTCTTGGCAGGTCGGCAGCGTGAAGGGTCTTAGTCCGCATGCTCCCGATGGGAGGCCGCGAGAATGGCGAGCATTGACTTGCGGGCGATGCTAATTGTCCCTTCCGGCGTTGAGAAGCTCCTGTCCCTAGCCCCCGACGACGGAGCTGACGCCCCGCCGTTCGTGGGACCTCCACTTGTTCCTCCCTTCCGCAGCTGGCCTTGCGGCGCTGGATAGCGCGCACGTTTTAGGGTGGATGCCTATGTAACCGGTCGTGGACCAGACGGGTGGACGACCGAGCCTGCACCTAATTTGTGCTCAACCCCGTCCGACAGTTGCCGCGACAGGTTCCGTTTCCCGCTCGGGTTCGGCCGCGGGGTCCTCCAAGGGGTGGCGCTTGGTCCGCCCCCAGGCAGCGCGTCCCGCGATAGCGAGGAGAGCGGGCACGAGTACCAGCATGACGACGAGCACGTACACGGCGATGGCCATGGCCAGGCCAAAGCCGAACATTGTGACGGTCCGCTGATCGTTAAGCATGAAGCTCCCGAAGACGACGACCATGACTGATGCCGCGGCCAGGATGACCCTGGCGGTGGCGGCCAGGCCGTTGCGGACAGCGAGGTCGGGATCACCCGTTCGGTGAAGCTCCTCCTTCACGCGGCCTAGCAGGAACACCGTGTAGTCGGTGGACAGACCGAAGAGCACCGCGAACAGCATGACCGGCACGAACGACTCGACGGGGCCGGGGACAACCCCCAGCAGTTCAGCGGGCCACCATCCCCACTGGAACACGGCGACAACGGGTCCGTACGCGGCCCCCACCGCGAACAAGTTCATGATGACCGCCATGGCCGCGATGAACGGCGCCCGGAACTCGATCAGGAGAACGATGAAGGCCAGCACGACGACAACCATGATGAACCAGCCGATCTGGGCCAGGAGCGTATCGGCCAGGTCGATGCTGGTCGCCGTTGCGCCGCCAACGTGGGCGGCCGCGCCCGGTACCGCCGTGGGCAGGACAGTATCGCGCAGGTCATGGACCAGTGTTTCTGTGGCCGCGTCATCCGGGGAACTCGTGGGAATCACCGTGTACAGCGCGGTGGCCCCGTCTGCCCCGAGCCGCGGCGGGGTCACCGCGCTGATGCCATCCGTTGCCACCAGCTGGTCGCGCAGTTCGATGCTCGCGGCCCGATTCTCCGCCGGTGTAGCGTTGGCGCCGAAGTCGACCGTGACGAGCAGCGGGCCGGCCCAGCCGGCACCGAAACCGTCCACGATGAGGTCATAGGCTTTCCTCTGGGTGGTGTCTGGGGCCTGGGATCCGCCGTCGGCGGTACCGAGGCGCAGCGACAGCAGGGGCAGGGCAAGAATGGCCAGGACGAGCATGGCGGCGAATGCAGCGGCCCATCGGCGGCGCTGGACGCCTCCCACCCAGCCGCGCCACCCCGACGCAGGGGAAGAATCAGGCTGTCCGGCAGCATCCGACGTAGCGGGGGTCTTCCTGCCGATCTTGCGTACCCTGACCCGGTCCAGGTTCCGGCCGAAGATCGACAGCAGGGCCGGCAGCAAGGTGACCGAGGCCAGCATCGTGGCGCTGACCACAATTGCACTGGCCAGTCCCAGTGAGGAGACGAACGGGATGCCGATGGCGTAGAGGCTGAGAATGGCGATAATTACTGTGGCGCCGGCAACGAGGACTGAGCGGCCAGCGGTGGTCATGGCCGCTTCGACGGACTCGTTGGGAGCCAGTCCCCGGGACATGCCCTCCCGGTGTCTGGTCACGATCAGCAGGGCGTAATCGATGCCCACGCCCAGTCCGATCATGGCGGCAACGATGGGACCGGACGTGCCGATGGTCACCGTCGAAGCGAGCATTGAGATTGAGGCGAGCCCGACGCCGAGGGCCACGAGGGCGGTGGCCAGCGTGACCAGCATGGCGAACAACGAACCGAATACGAGCAGCAGCACCAGGGCTGCCGCGAGCAGCCCGAAGGCCTCGCTGCCGGATGGTCCGGACTCGGTCTGCGCGGCCGGACCTCCGAATTCAACCTGGCCCCCGGCATCCTGCACGCCCTGGAAGGCCGCCTGCGCCTGTGTCACCGTCTCAACCGGAATGTCTTTGGCACGGTCGGTGAACTGGATCGTCACCATCGCCGTCATGCCATCCCCGGAAACCATCGGCAGGGGCGGCCCGTAGGGCGACCGGGCAGCAGCCACGCCGTCCAGCGAGGCAACCGTAGCGACGGCGCTCTCCACCGCGGCACGCATTGACGGCGCCGTGACGGGCTCCCCGGCTTCCGCGCTGTGAACGATGACCTGCATGCCATCACCGGCAAGCTCAGGGAACTGCTCACGGAGGCTGTCGTATGCAGCCTGGGAGTCGGTGCCGGCGAGGGTCAGGTCATTGTTGAAGGTCCCGCCGGCCGCGCGGCTGCCCAGCGCCGCCCCCAGGATCAATACCAGCCACATGGCGACCACTATCCAGCGGTACCTGGTTGACGTACGAGCGAGAGCAGAGAGCACGGATATTCCCATCACAGTTCATGGAGTCGGACAGCACCAGTTAGAGCACCTGATCTGAGACTAGATGAAATGAGACAGCGATGTCTAGTTTTTGGAACCGCCCGCGCCGCCGCGTACCGCGATCCCGCCGGCCAGGGTGCGGAAGATGAGGTCGGACACCTCCGCATCGGAATGCTTTGATTTCGGCGATGCCCGCACCGCCGAAATCAGCAGGGAAGCCATGGCCGTGACGATCCATTCCGGCGACAGGTCGGCGCGGATGTCGCCCTCGCCCTGCCCCCGTCGGATCACCTCGACCAGAGGGGCGAGAACCTCGTCGCGCTGGGCGAGGAACCGCGCGTTTTGGTCAGGCGCCCTCAGCAGAATGACGCGAAAACGCATCCCGTGCTTGCCCAGGGAGTCGATCACGCGCTCAAGGACCTCCAGTGCGCTCCCCTCATCGAGGCGACACGCAATCAGCGTCTCCGATGCGCGCGCTAGGGCCTCAGCCTGGATGGCCTTGAGCAGGGACTGCCGGTTACTGAAGTGGCGGTACAGGGTGGCCCGGGTCAGGTTCGCCGCCTGCGCCACATCCGCCATGGAGGAGTCGGGGTTGCGGGAGAGTTCGTCGGCCGCGGCCGCAAGGAGTGCCCGATGATGACGTTCGACATCAATGCGCGGGGCCGCGGGCTGTTTAGGGCTGGGCATGGTGCCTTTCCGGGGAGTGCTTTGAACTCGACCATACGCGACGAAGCCATCCGGGATTGGCCGTTGCCGCCAATTCCTGGCCCAGAGGGACAGCGCACCTCTCCATAGAAAAACGAGACAGCTATGTCTCATTTTGTTGCTAGACTTATCAAATGAACCCTCAACCCTCACAGGATCCGCCTACCCGACCCGCTTCCTTCGAATCGGCTGACGTCGATGTTCTCGTTGTGGGCGCCGGCCCGACCGGGCTGACTGCGGCTTGCGAAGCCCTTCGTCATGGTTTGAGCGTGCGCGTCATCGACCACAAGCCGGAGCGCTCAACACATTCCAAAGCCCTGGTCACTCATGCACGCACACTCGAAGTTTTCCAGACCATGGGAGTGGCGGACGCGATGATCGCCCGGGGGGGTCCCATTCGCGGCCCTCACCGCGCATTCCGGCGCCCAGCGCCGGACCACACGCATAGACCTCCTTGGGCTTCCCTGGGGGGACACGGCATATCCGTTCTGGCTTTCCATCCCCCAGGATGCGACGGAGCTCGTGCTGGAGGAACACCTCAACAGCCTCGGCGGTGTCGTGGAATGGGGAACGTCACTCGAGGAGATTCACGACGGTATCGATCACGTGCAGGCGCTGGTCACGCGCGACGGCGGAATCGAAAATGTCAGCGCGCGCTGGCTTGTCGGCTGCGATGGGGGCCGCAGCAGGGTGCGAGACCAGGTCGGACTGCGGCTCACCCGCCGTGAAGCCGGCGCCACCTTCATTCTGGCGGACGTCAAGAGCCCCCTGCCGATCACCCAGAACGAGGGCTACGCCTACCTGGATCCGGACGGACTGCTGCTGATCGTCCCCATGCCGGAGCCGGACCGTTGGCGGATCATCGCACACGTTCCGACGCCAGCGAATGAGTCCAAGCTGACCGTCGACGCAGCCTTCCTCGACGAGGTGATTCGGCAGCGGTCCGGGCTGGAATTCGGCTGCCACGATGTGAAGTGGACATCCCAGTTCAATCTGAGCCATGGCTTGGCCAACCACTTCCGCGCGGGCCGGGTCTTCCTCGCCGGCGACGCCGCCCACATCCACAGCCCCGTTGGCGGGCAAGGCCTCAACACCGGGGTCCAGGACGCTTACAACCTCATCTGGAAACTGGCAGCGGTCGACCGCCTGGATTCCCCCGAGACTGCGGAGAGACTGCTCGACAGCTACGAGGCAGAGCGGCGGGACACGGCCCGAAGCATGGTCACCGGCGTGGCACGGGTAACCACAGCACTCACCACCCGCCGAAGCTCCATCCGTCGAGTGCTCGGACGCCTCGCACCCTGGATTCTAGCGCGCCCCGGCATCCAGGCGAAGCTTGGCCGCACCGCAGGAATGCTCAACCTCTCCTATTCCATGGGATCTTTGACAACCGCACCCGGCGCCGGCCAGCGCCTGCCGAATCCGGAACTGCCCGCCGGCGGACGACTCTACGACAGACTAAGCCCGGCCGGCTGGTCGTGGGTAGTGTGGGGCCGTCCCGGAGAAACCCCGCCCGACCCTGCGGCTCCACAATGGCACGGATTACCCATTGTCTTCCTCGCCGACGGACTCCCCGCATTGACCACGGCCCCCAGGCCGAACGACAAACACATAGCGCTCGTGCGCCCAGACCGATATATTGCGGCTCGCGGCGCCTCCCCAGAATCCATCGGAGAGCCCGAATATGCCGGGAAGGCCGCATCCGCGAACCCCAACGCTTAGGGGGTGAGATGAAGCTGAACAAAACTCTCACTTTAAGAAGACCCTTCGCGCAAATTCGTTCGCCGCGCCGCATTCCTGCATGAACAGGTATCAGAGTGGGAATTCCGGACCGGCCGCAACCTTCGGTCGATCTAAAGAATCGTCAGCAAGTCATACTGTAAGCGGCCCTAGCCACCATGAAATGGTGAAAGCGAAAACCCAAGGGAAGGACGAACGGTGATGAACTCCCAGAAGGAGCCCCACAGGGCGGCACCCTGTCTGACGTAGGCAGCCGCTCCCCCAGACAACCAAATAGGTCTTTCCGGGACCCCACACACCCGGAACATCAGATCAGAGGCGAGAGTGTGGACACTGTCCACACGAAAAAAGCACTAAAAAGTCCCTGACCTGCGGAAACACTGTGCCCGAGGTGGGACTCGAACCGGGTTCCAGCCCTTGCAAACACTGGACTCCCGCCCAAACATAAGGAATCCGGCCCAGTCCGGCACCAGTACGACCCAGTCCGAGACTCAAAGTGTGGACACTGTCCACACCCCCACTTCTCCCCGCCAGAGGCCTCCCCCAAACAGCCGCGCCTGCCGAGGTGCAGCCGCAGGAATCCTCACTGATGGACCAGTGCGCCGATGACTTCCTCAGTTTCGTCGAACGTGGAACCGTAGACGACCGACGGAGGAACAATCCTGATCCTGATTCTGGGTTTGGAAGGGGCTGCGATCGGTCAGGTGCAGACGACCTATAGCTGGCCGGGTGGCCACGTCTCGACGGACATGGGCGCGGGACGGGGAGGCAACCGTCCCGCGCCCAGCATCAGGAAACGAACTCTTTCAAGACCTCATCGTCGCTCTTCTTGCGCTCCAGAATGAAGCCATAGATCAGTGCGATCAGGAACGTCCCAAAGGGCAATGCGACAAGACCCCAACCGGTGGCATTCATTTCCCACGCCGGGCTGTCCGCTCCTGCCGTTCCGCTGATCAGTCCAAACCTTGCGAGCAAGAGATACTCGGCGATGATGATGGACACCAGTCCCAGAAGGGGCGCGATCAGTGTATTCCAGATGCGGGTGTCTGCCCGGGTTTGCCTGAAGAAGCGGATGACTGCGACGCAGACGAGTCCCTGAATGAACGTCAGCCCGAGAATGGCGGTGATAGCGAACCAGTAGAAGAGAGTCACGACCGGGTCCAGGCCTGCCAGGGCAAAGGCCACGATCGTAACCACGCCGATAAGTGTCTGAAGTACCGATGCACGTACGGGTGTCTTAAAGCGGCCGGTAAAACCGAGGCTGGCAGGCAGCAGCCCCGAGCGGCCCATCGCGTAAAAATACCGGGTGGCCGAATTGTGGAACGCCAGAACACCGGCGAACAGGCTTGAGATGAGAAGCCAGCTCATGACCTCGGGCAGCCAAGGTCCCACGTACTGTCCGGCCACGGTGAAGAGCAGCGCTGCAGGGTCGGCCAGAGGTGTGCCATCGAGGGCCGTTACTTCCAGCGTCTTGTTGACGATGTCCGTGGAACCGGCCCCGGAAATGATAGCGAAGGACGTCAGGGCAAAGACCAGAGTGATGATGATGACGGCTGCATATGTCGCCCGGGGAACCGTCCGTTTGGGATCGCGGCTTTCCTCGCCATAAATGGCGGTGGCTTCAAACCCAATGAAACCTGCGAAGGCAAAGGCAAATGCGATTCCTGGTGCACCTTGGAAAATGTTTACGGGGCTGAAGGATGCTGCGAAGTCCAGTCCGTCGGGTCCCCCGCCTTGGAAGACGACGGCAAGCCCGGTGAGAATCATGGACGCCATCTCCAGCGAGAGTAGAACCCCGAGGACTTTGGCCCCGAGGTCAACATTAAGGACGCCGAAGACCTGAACGATGCCGATGCACAAGAGGCACCAGAACCACCACGGCAGATCCAGCCCGACGGATGTCATCTTCTGGGCGACGGTCGCCCCAAGAAATCCGTAAATTGCCGTCTGGACCAGGCAGTAGGACAAAACGGAGACAAAAGCTGCGGCCACACCCCAGGGCGCGCCAAGACCCCGGCCCACATAGGCAAAGAATGCTCCGGTATGAGTTACGTGGTGGCTCATGGTCGCGTAGCCGACTGCAAAGAACATCAGCATGATGCCGGCGATAAGGAACGCTCCGGGGGCTGCAGCGCCGTTGCCCAGGACGATGGTGCTCGGAACGAGTCCTGTCATACCTGCAATGGGAGCGGCCGCTGCTACAACGAAGAATACGATCCCGGGAACCCCCATCGAGTTCCGGTGCAACTGGTTGTTTGACGCCTCCTCGACTGGTCTTGGGGAAACCGTCAGGACTTTTTCTGATGATGATGACATTGCTAGTCCACTTCCTTGTGTCTTTAGCGATTGATTGATTTGGGATGTACCGAAGGAGGCCGGGGGCCTATTCCATGACCAGGACGGCACGGCCCTTGATGCTGCCAGCCCGAAGAAGGTCGTGGGCATGCTGGGCCTTCTCAAGCGGGATGGGCTCGACGGTGTGCTGCAGCGGATGAGTTTTGGCGAATTCCAGAAGTTCCTTGAGCTCATCCAGGCTTCCCCAAATGCTCGTGGTGAGAACTGCTTCGCTGGGCAGGACTCCGACCCCGAAATCAATACGGCCACCCCACAGGCCCACGACGACAATGATGCCCTGCCGGTCGATGCTTGAGGCCGCAGCTGCCATCGTCGAGTCCGCTCCCACGAAGTCGATGACGGCATCGTATTTGCCGGTCAGCCCTTCGACGCCGCATGTCACGTCGGCGCCAAGGCCGCTGGCCGCCTCCAATTTTTCGGCTGACGTGTCGACGACGGTCAACTCTGTGTCAGTTAGGGCCTTGAGGAACTGAATGGCGAACTGGCCCAGTCCGCCTGCCCCAACGACGATCGCCCTGGAAGTCCTGCCCTGCAGATGGGGAAGCGCCCGCTTGACGGCGCGGAAGGCTGTGAGCCCGCCGCAGGCCAGCGGGGCAGCTGAAGCCGGATCCATATCCCCGATGGGGACGAGGTACTCCCGTTTGGGGACCCGCATGTACTCGCTGTAGCCGCCGTCTGAGACTATGCCCGCTTCGCGTCCGTTCGGGCAGATCATCTCCAAGCCTGATGAGCACTGGCGACACTCTGTCCGGCCGCACCCCCACGGGGCGTAGAGCAGAACACGGCCCAATTCATGGTGTTCGCCCACCACTTCATGTCCCAGCACCACAGGGTAAGGTCCTCCAAAATCACCATCGGCTACATGCAGGTCAGAGTGACACACCCCGCAGGCCAGAACGCGGATCACTTCTTCCCCCGGCCCGCGCGGTGCCGGGATCTCCCGGTTCACGAGTTCCAACGGGGAGTGAGGACTGTTCACGACTATTGACTTCAAGAGGATCTCCGTTCATATTCGGTATACGGGATACGCTACCTAGTGATTTAGATTACACTGATCAAAAGTCGAATATCTAGTAAGAGATCGAGGAACCTTATGAAAGCCACTGTTTGGACGCCGCCGTCCACTCTGGAGGACTGCGCGAAGATGGCGCAGGAACGCGGGATCCACACTGTTGAATGTGTCTTCACGGATACGTGGGGGATGCCGCGCGGCAAGATGCTGCCCCTTGAACAGTTCCTGACGGGCGCGGGCTTTTCCATCGCAAACGTAGCCTTCTCCTGGGATATGCGCAGCGACGTCCACCCCACGCCCTGGTCTCCCGAGAACGGTGAGTATCCCGACATGCACGCCGTGCCTGACCTCCGTTCATTCCGGGTGGCAGGCTGGACGACGGGCATGGCGACGGTCATGTGCGACATGCACGATCCCAAGACCCACGAGCGCATCCCCATGGACGGTCGGGGAATGGTAAAGGACACCCTCAACGAGTTCGAAGCGTTGGGATACCGCGTGGACATGGCCACCGAACTGGAATTTCATCTCTTCACCAGCGACTGGCGGCCCATTTCCGACAAGTCTTACTGCTACTCCTTGGACCGCGCGAACGAACTTGAGCCCGTTATCGGCGCCATCCGTACCGCACTCACAGCCTCCGGGATCACGGTAGAAGCCAGCAACGTAGAATACGGCCAGTCTCAGGTTGAGATTAACCTGAAATACTGCGATGCCCTCACCATGCTGGACAACACCATCCTCTTCCGCCACATCGTGCGCCAAGTGGCGCGGCAACACGGCTACAACGCCACGTTCATGGCCAAGCCCATCAATGGAGGCGCCGGGAGCGGACTTCACGTACACCAAAGCCTGTGGGACAGCGACGGAGTCAATGTCTTCTCGACGAAGGACAACACAGACCCGGTGCACTCGGACGTGATGCGCCGCTACCTGAGCGGGCTTGTCGCGCACCAGTTGGAGCTCCAGGCGATCGCGCTTCCTACCGTCAACGACTACAAGCGCATCGTGGACTACTCATTCTCACCCACACAGGTGTGCTGGGGCCTGGATAACCGCATGGTGGGGGTCCGGTGCATCACCAATGCCGGCCGAGGAACGCGACTGGAGGTCCGCTGGGCCGCCGCGGATGCCAACCCCTATCTGGTCGCCCAAGGCTACCTCCGCGCGGGCCTGGACGGGCTGAATAATGATTTGCCGCTGCAGTCCATCTCCGTCGGCGACCCTCACCTCGATCCCAGGCTCCAGAGAGTAGCGTCAACTCTGGATGAGGCCGTGACTATATTCTCAAGCAGCCCGTTCACCAAGGAGGCTTTCGGCGAAATCTTCGTGGACACCTTCACTGCGATGCAGAGGGTCGAGTTGGCTGCCTTCGCTGCCCACGTCACTGACTGGGAGTTCAACCGCTATCACGACATTCTCTAGTGGCGGACATGACTTCCATGCCCAAGACCGTTCTTCTCATCACGCACGAACAGACTTCCTTTGCTGACACCGGCATCATCGGCCAAGCGCTGCTCGACGCCGGGCACATTATCAAAACCCATGAAGTCTTCTCCGTCAACGGGGGCGGGACCCGGAGCATCAACGACAACTTTCCCGATCCCGGGGCTTTCGACGCGGTGGTCTCTTTCGGCTCCTTCAGCCACATTTACGAGTTGGAGGATGACTGGATCACCAGGGAGATCCAGTACATAGCAATGCTCCACCAGCAGGGAACTCCCTATTTGGGTATCTGCTTCGGCGCCCAGCTGCTTGCCGAAAGCCTCGGCGGCCGGACTGTGCGCGCCGACAGAATCGAGGCGGGCCTCATCACCTTCGACCCGGGCTACACGTGCCCGATAGCCCCCGGCCCGTGGTTCTCCTGGCACAGCGACAAGGTCGAATTGCCGGACCACATTGACGTGCTGGCCAAAACCGCCGTCGCTCCGCAGGTTTTCCAGACCGGCCGCTCCATCGGAGTGCAGTTCCATCCGGAGGCAGACAGAGAACTCATGGAGGAATGGATCAGAATCGGCGGACACGAGCTGGAAGGGGTCGTCTCCATCGATGATTTCCGGCGCGACTGGGCTGCACACGAGCCCTCCGCCGAAGGCAACACCAAACAACTGCTGGATTGGTTCCTGAACGGACGGTAACTCCTGTTTCCGAACAGGCTGCCGTCCGGACTGAATAACTGAACAGACAGCTATTAACAGGTGCATCGAGAGCACCCCTAATTTTGAATGGACGGGCAAGTGGACACACAGCGTCGCAGACCCCTGATTGCCGTACCAGGCAGATTCTCCGAGAGTGCATCGGCGCTGAGGTACAAAGCACTGGTCAATGCTCATGCGCTCATAAAGGGCGTGTACGAGGCGGGAGGCGAGCCCGTGACCATACTTCCGGTTGCGGACCCCGGAACGTCAGAAGACGCACTCTATGGGGAGGTGGCGCAGCGGCTGGCTTTCGCCGATGCCGTGCTGCTTCCCGGAGGGGGCGACATATCCGCGTGGCGCTACGGGCAGGAAGCCCACGGCGAATCCGACGCGGGAGATGACCTGCAGGACGTGTTTGATCTTGCTGTTGCCCGGTACGTGGTGGAAAACAAGATACCCACTCTTGCTGTTTGTCGCGGCATGCAGATTCTGAACGTATCCCTGGGCGGGGATTTGGAACAGCACCTTCCCACCCCTCACATGAACCAGATCCACACTATTACGCTGGACGCGGCGAGTTCCCTGACGTCATCGATCGCCCGAAACCCGCAGGTCTCCTGCTATCACCACCAGGCAGTCGGGAATCTTGGGAAGGGTCTTCTAGCCACCGCCTGGGCCGATGACGGCACTGTAGAGGCCCTGGAACTTCAGGGAGCTGAGTTCTGGATCCATGCGGTGCAGTGGCACCCGGAGGACACCGTAGCTTCGGACCTCGCCCAACAGGCGCTGCTCAAGGAATTCATAGCTAACATCCCGCTCGGCTGAGCCCGGAGAACAACTCAACCAATGGCAATAAGGCAGCCGGACGATAACTAGGATACCGAATACGGTATGCACTAAATGGAGTCGGACAGGCCGGCACCCCCAAGGAGACGCATCATGAGCCAAACCCACGTGCACAACCACGACGCACTTTCTGACCAAGCATTCGAGGATGGGGTCCCATACGAGTACTTCGACGCGGCCAGAAGGGAAGACCCTGTCCGCTGGATTGAGGAGGAGGAAGGCCCGGGCTACTGGTCCGTGACCCGTTATACCGACGTCGTCGCCGTCACGCGCAATTTCCAGCAATTCTCGTCGGAGACGGGGGGAACCACCCGCGAGGACATCGGGCACGAGGACCTGATGGCGAGGCAGACCCTAATCGACACCGATCCGCCCCTGCACACGGCGATGAGGCGGGTCCTTTCTCCCCGATTCACTCCCGGCAACGTCCACAAGGAATGGGTTGGTTTTGTCGAAGAGCTGGTCGAGAAGACGCTTGACCAGGCGTTTTCGCAGCCGGGTTTCGACTGGGTGGCCGATGTGGCCGCAGTCATCCCAATGATTGTGCTTGGCGAGCTGCTCGGGGTTCCGACCGAGGACAGGGCCTACCTCAAGGCACTCGGCGACGAAATGATTGCAGGCGCGGACCCGGACCACGCTCCGCGCACGGCCGACTCCCCTGAGAACGTTAAGGAGAACAGCGGCTATCCGTTCTCCAGCCCCGCGGGCAGGGACATCTGGAAGTACGCGGATGCCCTGCGCGACCGTAGGGACGGCAATCTGGGCCATGACGTGTTTTCGTTACTCATGACCGGGAACATCAACGGGCGAAAGCTCACGACACGCGAGCTGGACAATTTCTTCTCCCTCCTGGTGGTAGCCGGTAATGAGACCACCCGTATGGCGCTTTCCCACGGCCTTCTTGCTTTTGCACAAAATCCAGACCAGTTCCGCCGCCTCAAGGAAGACCCTTCCCTTATAAACACGGCTGTTGAGGAAGTGCTCAGGTGGGCTACCCCGATCCATCATTTCCGCAGGACGGCGCTGGTTGACACCACGATCGGTGAAACGTCGATCAAGGCCGGGGACAAAGTCCTTATCTGGTATGCGTCGGCGAACCGGGACGAGACTGTGTTCGACGCACCGTACACGTTCGATATTTCACGCAAGCCCAACCCTCATGTGGCGTTCGGCGGTGGAGGTCCCCACATCTGCCTGGGCAATGGCCTGGCGCGCCTGGAACTGCAGATTGTTTTCCGCGAGCTTGCCAAACGGGTGAAGACCATTGAAATTGACGGCCCAGTGCACCGGCTTCGCTCCAACCTCACACACGGCATCAAGGAACTGCCGGTCCGTCTGACGTACGCCTGATTCATCAACACCTACCTGCCAAGAAAGGGAAAGCCATGACAAACGACGCAGTACTTCCGGCGGCCTCACACAGGGTTTCCGCAACAACACAAGCCTTCATCGAACGGGCACAGGGGCTTCGAATCGGCGCCGACACGGATCGCGAAGCCAAGTCAGGGGCCACTTTCCAGTCCATTAACCCCGCGACGGAGGAAGCGCTCGGGTCCATCGCTTCGGGCACGGCAGATGATGTTGACTCCGCCGTTGACGCGGCTAGCGCAGCCCTCTCCTCAAGGGAATGGGGTGGCGCGAGCCCGGCCGCCCGAGCCCAGTACCTGTTCGATCTGGCTGACGCCGTGGACGCCAACCGCGAGCAGCTGGCAGAACTGGAAACACTGGACATGGGCAAACCCATCTCCCAGGCACTGGACGACGTGGGTGGTGTGGCGGCCGTCTTCCGATACTACGGCGGCTGGCCCACAAAGCTCGAGGGTTCGATTAACCCCGTACGCCAACCCTATTTCGGCATGACGCAGATAGAGCCTCTTGGTGTCTGCGGCGCCATCACGCCTTGGAATTTCCCACTGGTGATGGCTTCGCACAAGATCGGACCTGCCCTCGCAGCCGGCAACACGGTGGTCATCAAGCCTGCCGAGGTCAGCAGCTACTCAACACTCTTTTTGGCTGACCTTGCTCGCCAGGTGGGGCTGCCCCCGGGAGTCCTGAACGTGGTTACCGGGCCAGGGCGCACCGTGGGACAGGCGATCGTGGATCATCCCGACGTTGTAAAGATCTCCTTCACGGGGTCCACCCCTGTTGGTCGCCGGATCCTCGAGGCAGGCAGCCGGCAGATGAAGAAGGTCAGCGTCGAACTGGGTGGAAAGAGTGCGAACATCGTCTTTCCTGATGCTGATATCCAAGCAGCCGCCCGGGGTTCGGCTGAAGCCATGTGGGAGAATGCCGGACAAGTGTGCGTGGCGCCCACCAGAATGTTTGTCCATGAGGACGTCTACGACGAGCTCGTGGAGGCGCTGGCCCGGGAAACCAGGGCCCTGCGGGTCGGCGACCCGCTTCTCACCGACACTGAGGTGGGCCCGCTTGTCTCCAAAGACCAGTACATATCAGTCCAGGAGTACATCAACATCGCACGTTCTGAAGGAGCGCACCTCAGCGTTGGCGGGCGGGCTTTGGACCAGTTGGGATACTTCGTCGAACCGACCATCTTCACCGAGGTCCGGAACGATATGAGGATTGCCCAGGAAGAGGTTTTCGGGCCAGTTCTTTCCGTGCTTCGTTTCCGCACCGAAGAAGATGCCATCCGGCTCGCGAACGATTCACCGTATGACCTTGCGGCTGCCGTGTGGACCCGGGACGTCGCCAGAGCCCTTCGTATGAGCAAGGCTCTCAAGGCCGGTACCGTATGGGTGAACACTCACGGGCGGCTGGATCCCGCACAAAGCTTCGGAGGCTACAGCAAGTCCGGAAACAGCCGTGAGCTCGGGCGTGAAAGTGTACTTTCCTACACGCGATCCAAAGCCGTGATGATCGATATGTCTGCTTAAACCCGGGGGTGTAGCCCGGCCCTGGGGGGCGGGCTACACGCCGTGGACTGAGTGCAGCCCGCGACCGGCGAGAATGTGCTCATGGGCGACTTTGCTCGCCAATTCCGGATCGCCGGATTCGGCGGCCTCCACAATTGGCCGGTGCAGCTCAGGGAAATCACCGGATGTGCGGCTCTCCAGGATGTCGGCCCATACATGCGCGGCCATAGCCGTCTGCCAAATCACGTCGAACATACTAAGGAGGTACTCATTATCCAGTGCCTCCACAGTGCAGCGGTGGATGGCTTTGTTGACCAGGAAGACTTCCATGGCGGTGGTCTGAGGGGCTGATACCAGCTCCTCAAACGTTGCCCGCACATACTTTGCGGCTGCACCGCCGCGCCGTGCAACTTCCGCAAGGGCGAACGGCTCGATCGCACCACGGGCAGCGTACTGCTTGTCCAGCTCGGCATCCGTCAGTTTGCGCACGATGTAGCCACGGCGACCGCCGGGCTCGATCACGCCTTCCATCTCCAGCCGATGTAAAGCCTCACGCACCGGCGTCCGGCTGATGCCCAAACGGGCTGCCAAGTCGTCCATCAGCAGCCTTGTGCCCGGACCCAGATCCTGAGTCAGGATGCCTTCGGCGATCTGCGCGTAGGCAGCGTCAGCGAGCGTCTCACGAGCAAACTCAATTTTCTTCACGGTGTCCGCCACTTTCCTGTTTTTCCCAGCCTACCGGCTATTGGCTTACATGGGATTTCCGTATACCGTATACCTTGTTCGAGGACTACCCGTGCTCTTTCCGTCCTCACCAGCTGACCCGTGAGCGTCACGAACCACCAGTGAAAGATCCAATTACGAAGGAGGCGGCCCAATGACCGCACACATCACCGTCGGCGGCCCCGAGCTTATTCAGGAGCGGAGGCTCGTCACCGAGATCCCCGGCCCCCGCTCGCGCCAGATTCTTGCGCGCAAGGAGTCGGCAGTGGCTCGGTCCGTCGGCCATACTCTGCCGATCGTCGCCGACGCTGCAGGCGGCGGAACGCTCCTGGACGTGGACGGCAACTCGTTCATTGATCTGGGCTCGGGTATCGCCGTTACCAGCGTGGGCAACTCGAACCCTCGCGTGGTTCGTGCAGTTCGTGATCAGCTGGATCGCTTCACGCACACGGCATTCACTGTGGTGCCATACGAGAGCTACATTGCGGTGGCAGAGAAGTTGAACCAGCTCACTCCCGGCAACTTCACCAAGCGCACCGCGCTGTTCAATTCAGGCTCAGAGGCGGTGGAGAACGCCGTCAAGATAGCTCGGCGTGCCACGGGCCGTCAAGCCATCGTGGCCTTCGAACACTCCTTCCACGGGCGCACCAACCTTGCGATGGCCCTGACCGCAAAGAGCGCGCCCTACAAGCAGGGATTCGGCCCGTTCGCCCCGGAAATCTACCGTGTTCCGGCCTCCTACCCATACCGTGACGGCGGTCTCACCGGGCCCGAAGCCGCCCGCCAGACGATCGAGCAGATCGAAAACGAGCTCGGGGCCGAATCGGTGGCCGGCATCATTATCGAGCCCATACAAGGCGAGGGCGGCTTCATCGTTCCCGCAGAAGGTTTCCTGCCAACCCTTCGGGAATGGACGGAGCGCAACGGCATCGTGTTCATCGCAGATGAGATTCAGTCTGGCTTCGCCCGGACAGGTGAATGGTTTGCTGTTGACCATGAAGGGGTTGTCCCTGACCTCATCGCGATGGCCAAAGGCATAGCCGGCGGATTGCCGCTTTCGGCAGTCACGGGGCGTGCTGAGCTGATGGATGCTGCCCAGGTGGGCGGCCTCGGAGGTACCTACAGCGGGAATCCCATTGCCTGCGCAGCAGCGCTTGCGACGATCGAAGCCTATGAGGAGGACGGATTGCTCGATCGCGCACGGAAGATCGGGGAAATCCTGACCGGTCGCTTCACCGAACTGCAGCGAACAGATCCCCGCATCGGCCAAGTGCGCGGACGCGGAGCCATGTTCGCCATCGAACTCGTCGACCCGGATACCCTGAACCCGGATCCGACGCTGACCGCCCGGGTGGTGAAGTACGCCCACGAAAACGGGGTCATTCTCCTCGCCTGCGGCACCTTCGGAAATGTCATTCGGTTCCTTCCCCCCCTGACCATCGAGGATCAGCTGCTTGAGGAAGGCATCGGAATCGTCGCGGAGGGATTGGCCCGTTCATGAATCACACCCAAGACCAGCGGGGATCACAGGCTGGTTACACCGTTCAGCAAAGGATGAGACAGCGATGACAGCACAGAGCAGTGATTTGGTCAGCCGAGTCGAGGACCGTGATGGCCTGACGCACTACAACCACTACATCGGAGGCACCTTCACCGGGCCTGAGGAGGGCCAGTACTTCGATACCGTCAATCCGTATACAGGGGAAGTCTGGGCCAGGATTGCCAGAGGCGGCCCCGCGGACGTATCCCGGGCAGTCGGTTCTGCTTTGGAGGCGTTCAAGAGCTGGGGCAGGACCAAGCCCCAGTACCGTGGCAAGCTGCTGATGGATCTGGCAGATCTCATCGAGGCCAACAGCGAACACCTTGCCGAGATTGAGGTGCGCGACAACGGCAAGCTATATGCAGAGATGTCCGCCCAGACCCGTTACATGGCGGGGTGGTACCGCTACTACGGCGGCCTGGCCGACAAGATTGAGGGCTCGGTCATCCCGAGCGACAAGCCGAACATCCTCAATTACACCCGTTTGGAGCCTCTCGGGCCGATCGCAATGATCACGCCCTGGAACTCTCCTTTGCTTCTTCTGGCGTGGAAGCTGCCAGCGGCTCTAGCGGCAGGCAACACTGTCGTCATCAAGCCCTCGGAGTTCACCTCCGCTTCAACGCTGGAGTTCATGAAGCTTTTCGAAAAGGCGGGATTCCCGCCCGGCGTGGTCAACACGGTCACTGGCTTCGGTCAGGAGGTGGGGGCCCCGCTCGTCGGTCACACGGACATTGTGAAGGTGGCTTTCACGGGTTCCGAGGCAGCCGGGCAAAAGATCTACGAGAACGCGGCTAGCCAGTTCAAGCACGTTTCACTTGAATTGGGCGGCAAGTCCCCAAATATCGTCTTTGAGGATGCGGATCTGGATGCCGCGGCTGCCGGTGTTATTTCCGGTATCTTCGCGGCTACCGGTCAGACGTGCATTGCCGGCTCGAGGCTGCTGGTTCAGCGCTCCATTCACGACGAGTTCGTCCAGCGGGTTGTGGCATTGGCCGAACAGGCCAAGATCGGCGATCCCATGCTGCCTGACACGCACGTGGGACCAGTGACGACCCGCCTGCAGTTTGAGAAGGTGCTCGCCTACATCGATATTGCTCAGCTCGAGGGGGCAAAGTGCGTCTTGGGGGGCGCCGCTTACACCGGGGAAGGCTCGTCCGGGGGACAGTTCGTCCAGCCAACGATCTTTACCGAGGTTCGCAATGAGATGCGCATCGCCCAGGAAGAAGTCTTTGGCCCTGTCCTTGCAGTGATCCCGTTCGACGACGAAGAGGACGCACTATCCATCGCGAATGACATTAACTATGGACTGGCCGCCGGAGTCTGGACACAGGACATTGGCAGGGCCATCCGACTTTCCGAGAATCTGCAGGCTGGCACGGTATGGGTCAACACCTATCGCGCGGTGAGCTTCACGTCCCCCTTTGGAGGATACAAGCGCAGCGGCCTGGGCAGGGAAAGCGGGATTGACGCCATCAAGGAGTACCTCCAGGTCAAGTCGGTCTGGATCTCCACAGCTCCGGACGCTTCAAACCCGTTTGTCATTAAGTAGGTGACAGCAGAAAGGTCCGGGGGTCCTCCCCCGGACCTTTCTGCTGTCAAGGTGAGTGGGACCCCTTCCTATCAGCGTTGACCAGACAAAAATGTCAAGGACGGGGCCCGTTTGACGAGTGGGAGTGGGGCGTGGTCAGCCTGAAGCCAGGGTGGGGCTTCAGCAGAGAGCCGGACGTGTCATCTCGGTCCGATGCCTGCTAAGGCGTACTGGCGCCTGGGGATTGCCGCACGAACGACTGTTCACGGTCTGTGGCGGCGGGTGTACAGCAGGCTTTTGGGCTCCCGTGTACCACTAGCCTGAGCCTGTAGTGCTCATGATTCCGGTATCCGCGGGCGGCTCGTTTGAGGATCCTGGCACTTGAGGGTAGCTGCTTCGCTGCGCGCGTTCGTGAACCTGGCCCGGCAGAACGTGAGCAGTTCTTTGCGCCTCATTTTCAGGGTCACGAACAGTGATTTCGCCTCGCGCATTCTGGTCGCTTTCACGGCGTTTTCGACCTCGGCCCAGGCCCGGTGGGAGCCGTCGATGTGTTCGGTCTTCAGCAGCTGGCAGACGTGTTCCTTGAAGCCCCGGACGACACCGAGTTCAAGGTCAGAGCCAATGATTTCCTGCATCCGTCCGCACTGGGCGGAGGACATGTGTTCCTGGTTGCAGGTCAGCAATTTCCGATACTCCCCCATCGAAACCAATTCCACCTTGTTACGCCACCAGCGCGGCCGGGCCCCGATCCGGTCACGCACCTCCTGACCGCGGCGGCCGTCCACGATGTCCAGGATCGCCCCGGTGTCCAGATCCGTGAAAACGATCGACCAGGGCTCCACCCGGGTGACTGTGCCGGCATCGTTTTTCAGGTAGCGGACCCGCCGGAAGCGATGCTCGTCCACGCCCAGCCAGCGGACCTGGCGCCGGTCCACGCCGCCGTCCAGGACGGCTGTGTCCTCCATGACACGCATGGCGGTCGCCCACGACACACCCGAGGCGGCGGCAACCCGCGAGACGGCACGAAGCTCCGTGGACAGGTCAGCGACAATGCCGGTCACCAGCCTGCTGGTCAGCCTCGAACGCAGCGGAACCCCGTCGGTGGTCTGCACGAACGACCGCCGCGGACACTGCGGTTCCGGACACGCCAACCGCCGCCCGACGCGGCATCGCACGTCTGCGTAATCTGTAACCAGGCTCGTAGTCCTCAGCAACAGATGTCTCGACAACACCTATGCTCGCAGGGCTACGAGCCCTTTCATTAGAAGGACACCACGCCAAATGTTAATAAGCCGGAATGGCCTGGACGCCGCAAACGTCGGGCTGAATGGGCAGTGACCTGACGGACCGGACACCGTTTTGACCGGTCGTCCATTGCGAAGCTTCGTTAGCGGGCCGCGGACACTTCCTCGAGTACGCCAACGAACCAGGCGACCGCGCACTCGCCGACCGGCTCCCAGGACGAGGCGTCGTAGCGGCCGATTTCCCCAATACGGTGCGCCCCCAGCTCCGCGAGTTTGTCGTCGAGCTTGGTGGCACCCTGGCCGTAGGTTTCCGTGTAGAACGTATCGCCAAGGCCGAACATTGCGTAACGCACGCCCGAGAGGTCGGGGCGGACGACGGAAAGGTCTGCATAGAAGGGCAGGGCCGTGTTTGGCAGGTCACCCTCACCGTAGGTGGAGCACAGAAAAACGTACATCGAGTCATGCTGCAGTTCAGCAATTGAGAACGCCGACAGGTCGTGCACTTCGACTTCCTGGCTGTCGCTCCTGATCGACTCAGCGAGATCTTCAGCCGCTATCTCTGCGTTGCCGGATTCCGTGCCGAAAAGAACTTGGATTTTCATCATTTTCTCCTGTTTGAAATGCCTGAGTTAGTCGGCGCCGGCGGCGGCGGCGGAGGTTTGAACGAGCTTATTGTGTGCGATGGCGACCATGTGTTCATGGTTGGGGAACTTTCGGCGGGACCGCTCCTCTGATGCGGCTTGCGTCTCAGCGGAGTCCACGCGCTTCCATGCGGAATAATCGACAGCCCGCGCGCGGACTTCTTCCGGCAGGCCACCGTATCCCGGCTTCGTCTGTTGCTTAATAGAATCCACACCTTCGAGGATCTCTTCTGCTACCGCCTTTGCGCACGATCTGTTTTCGGCGATCGTTCCACGAGAACCCCGCTTAATCCAGCCCGTCCGGTACAGCCCGTGGTCCAGTGCCCCGGTTTCCAGATTTGCCTTGAGTGCGCCGAGTCCGTGCCAGTCACCGGCGTCGTAATCAAAACCGATGGCTGTTACCACGGAATCAGCATTCAGACGCAGATTCGGCCGGTCGTCATGGACGGATCGCAGCTCCACGTTCTGGACGCGCCCGTCCCCGTTGATACTCTCCGGCGCCCAACCAAAGTGCAATGCCACCTCGACACGTGTTTCGGTGCCAGGGTCGACCTCAAGCAGCCCCTTGATGGCCTTGGCACGAGCCAGGGCGGTACGGGGGGCGTCCTCCGCTACTTCAATGGGGTCCGAGCATGAGAACCTCACGCCGCGTACGCGTCCGAGTTCGGCGAGCATTACGGGATCAGAGGGTGCGTTCGTGATTGCCGACCGGCAAATGAAGTCGATGTGGCTCGAAGGTGCTTGGACGTATTCAGCAAGCGCGGCGTCGTCGATGTCGCTGTTGGCGAAATCTCCCGGCTGTTTGATGAGCAGGCGCAAGACGTCGATGGACACGTTGCCGCCGCCGATAATCGCCACGGATTTTCCGAACTTCGGGACGCCGGTCTGCTCAAGCGGGTGCGCGTTGAAGAGCCTTGTCAGGCGGCCGGCGCGATATACCTCGGGCAGGTCTTCACCCGGCACCCCTACGGCGCGATCAGCTGACAGACCCGCAGCCAGCACGACGACGTGATGGGTGCTTCGGAGCTGATCCAGGGAAATGTCCCTGCCGACCTCGATGTTCCCCGCGAAGCGGACATTTTCGCGTTCAAACAACCGGGCAAACTGCGCCTGAATCGATTTGGTGCTTTGATGATCCGGCGCAACGCCGTAGCGAACCAGCCCGAAGGGAGACGCAAGTCGGTCGTAAATTGTGATCTCCGACTGAGGAAGTGACCGGCGAAGGCTTTGGGCAATGTAGCAGCCGGCGGGCCCGCTTCCTATCACGGCAATCGAGAGAGGCGCGTCCATCAGTATGCTCCTTCGGTTGAGGCCATGCTGGCCGGGACGGGCAGGAGAACGGTGACGGGCGCCAATGGAGCGCCCGCAGGGTATTTTCCAAAGAACAGTTCGGAGCCCCGTTCCGTTAGCCGAAGGTCAAGCATCGCGCTGCCAACCTGCCCGGACTCAATGGTTGCCGTTGCTAGCTCGAGCCGCGTTCCCGCTGGGGCGGCGTCGTCCACGATGCACATGCGGACCACGTCCTGGGATACGTGGAAGCTTGGTTCAGCGATACGAAGCGAAAGAACGCCCATGTAGGCAAGAAATTCGACGGAGCCGCCGAAGTTCAGGCTTTCGGTGTCCAACGATGTATCGATTCTGGGGAAGAGGTAGCAGCCGTCGTCATCGCGTGAGGCTCCGGCAGAAACCATGACCGTTCCGTCACCGGTCTGATTCCGGACGTATTTATCAAAGGCCGCATCAATGCGCCATTGCAATGAGTCCGCACCCTCAGGGGCCCGTCCGAGTTTGATCACGTCAGCTCCTTCAAGATCAATTCTTCAGAAAGCGTATACCGGATACGAAATACCCACAAGGGGGCGTCGACTTGAATCGGTCCGCCTGCGACTGCAATGCCGGCCCGGTGCGACGGCTGGGTGGAGCCGCATCGATGGCTCATTGTGATCGACTAGGGCGTGTCTCCCAAATTGGTTCTTGTCGGCTTTGGCATGCTGGAATCATGTCGCGTACCGCCGTTCTGACCGATGCCTAATGGGAGCGGATTGAACCGTTGATGCCCAGTTCCGACGGGAGCCGTGGGAGGCCGTTTCAGGACCACCGTCTTATCGTCGAAGGCATCATCTACCGTTTCCGGGCGGGAATTCCTTGGCGGGACCTGCCGGAGACCTTCGGCCCGTGGCAGACAGTCTGGAAACGCCACCGCCGCTTCAGCGGCGACGGCACCTGGGACAAGATCCACTCCCGGATCCTGGCGGAGGCCGACGCGGCCGGGAAGTCTCCGTGGACTCCACGGTCAACCGCGCACACCAGCACGCCACGAACCTCACCCGCCACACAGGGGGACCTGTCGAATTACATGAATCTTTTAGAGGAACCGCCTGACCACGGAATCGGGAGATCCCGCGGCGGGCTGACAACGAAGATCCATCACCTCTGCGACGGCAAGATGCGCCCGCTGGTCATGTTGCTTGGCCCCGGTCAGGGCGGGGACTCCCCGATGTTCCCGCACCTGCTGGACTCCCTCAGCGTTCCCCGGCTGGGTCCGGGCAGGGCCCGTCCCCGCCCGGACCGGGCTTTGGCGGACAAGGCGTACTCCTCAAGGTCCAACAGAGAGCTTCTGCGCCGGCGCGGCATCCAGGCGGTGATCCCGGAACGCTCCGATCAGGAAGCGAACCGCAAACGCCGCGGCAGCAAGGGCGGCAGACCAGTGGGGCTGGACAGGGAAGCCTATAAGCGACGAAACGTCGTCGAACGGTCCTTCAACGTTTTCAAGCAGTGGCGAGGCCTGCCACCCGCTACGACAAGCTCGCCCTGACCTACCGCGGCGGAGTCGTCCTCCGCGCCATCACCATCTGGCTCAAGGAATTAGGAGACATGCCCTAATGCATCCCGAGGCTCGGGCGCCGGTAGGTGGAGCAGAGACCTGGGACTCTGCGGCAGGAGCGCAGGCGGATCGCAGGCGCTCTCACCTCTGAGGCAGGGCGGTGTCGGAGCCTTGGCCGACGTCATTGGATTGGTCTCGCACGACGGCAGATCGCTGCTCGATTGAATTCACTGGTCCCGGCAGATCCAGGCCTGGGGCGGATCGGTCACACGAAATGTGGGGCCTTCCCCGGAACCTGGGCTCCACTGGATGGGCGGCGGATCCCAATGGAGCGCGGCCATGGGCCTAGCTGACGTCCTGCAGGCGCCTTCTACTGACGTTCGCAGCCGCCAGTCTCATGTTCGCTGGCGTTCGAGCACGCACGAGAGAGCTGGTTCTAGGAGGCTTTCGGAGTGGTCGAACTTATACCCGAGCAAGGCGTCGACCGACACCGGGACGTGATGTCATGCGCTGACTTGGGGCGTCCAAGGACGCCCCAAGTCAGCTGGTCCAGGTCTTTCCGTGGCTGGTTCGGCATCGGTTGCCAGAAGTTTTGCGGCCAGTCGTTCGTCGAAGTTGGCTGCGAGCAGTTCCCCTGAATGGATGATGTGCGCCACCATGGCTGAGCGCGTCTTTTCCAGGTCCCCGGAGCGGATTCCCTCTAGCAGTTCCTCATGGTCGGTCACTGTTGCCTGGGGCCAGCCCGGGATGGAGGAGTAGAACTGCCTCGGGACATACCGGGCAACCAGACCCAGCATCCAGATGATCTTCCGGGAACCGGCCATCAGGTTGATCTCGCGGTGGAAGGCGTGGTTCTTCTCCTCGAGGCGGTCGTGATCATTCCGGGCCGCGGCCGCGATCAACTCATGGTGCAGGGCCTCGAGTTCGGCCACATCCTGCTGGCTCGCATTGGCGGCGGCGCGGGCGGCGAGTTCCCCGCCGATGAGGGCCTGGACCTGGAAAAGGTCCCGGATGTCCTGTCCGGTAAGTGGGGCCACAACGAACCCGCGCCGTGGCACGAGTTCCAGGAAGCCCTCGACCCGAAGGGCCTGCAACGCCTCGCGGGCCGGCGTGGTGGAGATGCCCAGGTCCTCGCCGATGGTCTCGGGTCGGACCAAGGTCCCGGGCCGCAGTTCACCGGACATGATCAGGCCCCGGATATGGGCGGTTGCTTTCTCGCTCAGTTGCGGGCGGGGGCTGCGGCTGGTCATGGTCTGCGGACCCTTTCTGATTAATTTCCCTGCCCAACATACGCCATCAGCCACGGCAGGCCTGGAGTACAGGCCTGCCGTGGCTTATGGACAACTCAGGGAGATTCAGTTGGTGGTTTCGCGCCGGGCCAGGGCGGGTGAGTCCAGCCCCAGTTCGGCCAGGATTTTGTCGGTGTGCTGGCCGACCTCCGGCACTGGACCCATCCTCACGTCCACCTCCCGGGACGTGACCGGGGGAAGCAAGCTGCGCAGCGGTCCGACGGGGGATTCAACGTCCCGCCAGCGGTTGCGCTCGGCCAGCTGCGGATGGGCGGCGAACTCGTGCATGTCCCGCAGCTGGGCGTTGGCGATGCCCGCGGCGTCGAGCCGGGACAGGACTTCGGCTGCCGGCAGATCGCCCAGAACTGCGTTGATGGCATCGTGCAGCGCCGGACGGTTGTCAGCGCGCAGCGCGTTGCCGGCGAATCGGCCGTCCTGCGCGAGCCCGGGCTGCTGCAGCACGTCCGTGCAGAACTTGGCCCATTCGCGCTCGTTCTGGATGCCGAAAAACACGGTGCCATCGGCGGCGTCGAACGGCCCGTAGGGTGCGATGCTGGCGTGCTGGGCGCCGCTACGGGCCGGCGGCGCACCCCCGTATTGCGCGTAGAAGTAAGGCTGGGCCATCCATTCGCCCAGTGCCTCAAGCATGGAGATTTCCAGGACGTCGCCGCGGCCTGTGGTGGCGCGCTGCAGCAATGAAGTCAGGATGCCCGAGTAGGTGTACATGCCGGCCGAGATGTCAGCGATGGACACTCCCACCTTGGCGGGGGATTCCGGGGTGCCGGTGACGCTCAGCAGGCCGGCCTCACACTGAACTAGGAGATCGTAGGCCTTCTTCTGTTCGTAGGAACCGCCGCGGCCGTAGCCGGAGATCGAGGCATGGATCAGCCGCGGGTTCAGCGCCAGTGCCTCGTCCGGCCCCAGGCCCAGGCGTTCGATGGCGCCGGGAGCGAGGTTCTGGACCAGTACGTCGGCCCGGGACACGAGCTTGCGCAGGACCGCCATTCCCTCTGCCGATTTCAGGTCCAGGACAATGCTTTCCTTGGATCGGTTTAGCCAGACGAAGTAGCTGGCCATTCCGTGGACCTTGGTGTCGTAGCCGCGGGCGAAGTCTCCGGTGTCCCGTTCGACCTTGATCACCCGGGCTCCCAGATCGGCAAGCTGGCGTGTGGCGAACGGAGCCGCAACGGCCTGTTCCAGGGAGACGACGGTGATGCCCTCAAGCGGTAACGTGCCCATTTACTGCTCCTTCCCTGCGCGCTGCAGGATCCGTTTGGCCCGCTCGGTGACGGGCCGGTCGATCATCTGGCCATCCACTTGTTCGGCGCCGCCTTCGGCGCCGATCACGGACAGCGCCCACTCTACGTCGGCCTGTGTGGGCGCGAAGGCCCCGTGCACGGTGGCCAGCTGGGCGGGGTGGATGCAGAGCTTCCCGCCGAAACCGAAGTTCCTTGCGAGCCGGGCGGAGTCGGCAACCTGGCCGGTGTCTTTGATGTCGGTGGACGGCGAATCGAGCGGCGCGGCGATGCCGGCTGCACGGGAGGCGAGGACCAGCTGCGCACGGGCGTGGTCCAGGAACCTGTCGCCGCTGTCGGCATCGATGTCTAGTGCGAAGTCAATGGCGCCGAAGGCCAGGCGGGTCACGCCGGGCTGCCGGGCCAGCTCTACCGCATTCACCACGCCGAGAGCCGATTCGATCAGTGGAACCAGGGCCAGGTGTTTTGGCATGTCCGCGCGCAGCTGCCGCAGTGGGCCGGCGTTTTCGGCCTTCGGCACCATGATGCCGAGAAGGCCCGACCCCGGCCTGCGGGCGGCGGAGAGCAGCAAGGTGATGTCGGCGTCGTAGTGACCGGAACCCTGCGGGTTCACCCGGACCAGCGCACGCATGGGGTCGCGTCCGCCGTCGGGGGCAACGGCCTCCAAAGCCGCGGTCAGCGCCGCCGACTTGGCTTCCGGCGCGACGGCGTCCTCCAGGTCAATGATCACGACTCCGGCACCCGCGGCAGCTGCCTTGGCGAACCGTTCGGGCCGGTCGCCGGGGACGAACAGGGCGGTGACGGCGCGTGCCACGGATTCCAAGCCAGTGCCCGCCGCGTCAACTGTCTGGGCGGGGGCTGTCACTGGAAGTCCCCGATCGCGGGCAGGGTGGATTCGTCCGGACGGGCAGACTCGAGGCTGGGAAGGTGGCCCTGCCGGTAAACCATAAAGGTGCGGCGGTAGGTGATGACGATCTTACTGTCCTGGTTGAAGCCTTCTGTGGCGACGGTGACCAGGCCGAGGTTGGGGCGGGACTTCGACTCGCGGACGGTCAGGACCTTGGAGCGGGAATAGATTGTGTCGCCCTCATAGACCGCGTTGGGCATGCGGACCTCGTCCCAGCCCATGTTCGCGAAGACATTCATGGACAGGTCGATTGTGGACTGGCCGGTGACGAGCGCGAGCGTGAAGGTGGAATTGACCAGTGGCAGGCCGAATTCGGTTCCCTTGGCGAAGTTGCTGTCCACATGGATCTTGGCGACGTTCTGCGTCATCAGCGTGAAGGTCTGGTTGTCCGCTTGGGTCACCGTCTTGCCAAACGGATGGTAAAAGATATCCCCCGGGGCGAAGTCCTCAAACAATCGACCGGTCCAGCCCGCTACTACGCGACTTTCGGACGTCCCTGCCTGTGCTACTTCTTCGGTCATCGATGATCTCCTTGGCTTCCGCTGCATCCTCCGCGCCAATCTCTGCTGACTGCCGAAAGTCTAATATATTGTTGTTCCCATGTGATTATGGCCAAGAAATACCGGCAGCGTCAAGGTCTGGAGGGTTAGCAGAGCCACCGAAGCGCCTCTTGCCAGTTCCCAATATATTGGAGTATGGTCAGCTGCCAGAGGTGAGGAAGGCTCGCCCGGATCGATTTCAAGGAGCAACTATGCAAACCCTGACCACCGGACTGGAACAGCTGCGCGAGCAGACCCGCCTCTTCTGTGCAGGTTTTCCCGATGAATACTGGCGCGAAACGGACCGCAACCGCCGTTACCCGCAGGAGTTCGTTGACACTCTGACGGAGTCCGGCCTCCTCGGCGCCCTTATTCCCACCGAGTACGGCGGCCTGGGCCTGGGACTGACCGAGGCAAGTGTCATCATGGAGGAAATCAACAAGTCCGGCGGTCACTCGGCTGCCTGCCACGCGCAGATGTACACGATGGGCGCCCTGCTTCGCCACGGCAATGACGCACAGAAACAGGGGTACCTGCCGCAGATCGCCGCCGGCAAGCTGCGGCTGCAGGCCTTCTCCATCACCGAAGACAAGGCCGGATCGGACACTACCAGCATCGAGACAGCGGCCGTGCGCGACGGCGACGACTTTGTCATCACCGGGCACAAGAGCTGGACCAGTCGGATTGAGGAATCCGACCTTCTCTTTGTCCTGGCACGCACCTCCGAGAAGCCTGAGGGCAAGGACGCCGACAAGACCCATGGCCTGACCCTGTTTCTGGTGGACCTGCGCCAGGTCCGTGCCGACCAGCCCGACACACTCAAGGTGACGAAGGTCCGCACCATGTTCAACTACGCCACCAACCAGGTCCACTACCAGGGCATGCGCGTGCCGGCCTCCGCGGTCATCGGCGAAGTGGGCCAGGGCTTCCGCTACGTCATCGACGGATGGAACGCCGAACGCATCCTGCTCGCTTCCGAAGCCATCGGCGATGGCTACTGGTTCACCCGACGCGGTGTGGACTACGCCAACAGCCGTGAAGTCTTCGGCCGGAAGATCGGCACCAACCAGGGCGTGCAGTTCCCCATCACCGACGCCTACATGAAGGTCCGGGCCGCGGACATGATGCGGTACGAGGCGGCGCGGCTCTTCGACGCCGGCGAACCTTGCGGCGCCGAGGCCAACATGGCCAAGCACCTGGCGTCGGAGGCAAGCTGGGCGGCCGCCAACGCCTGCCTGGACACCCACGGCGGCTACGGCTTCGTTGACGAATACGACGTCGAACGCAAGTTCCGCGAGACCCGCATGTTCCAGGTGGCTCCGGTCAACAACAACATGATCAAGAGCTTCGTAGCCACCAAGGTCCTTGGACTCCCCCGCTCGTACTAAGGATTCCGAGGGAATCGTCCCGACTAACGCTCAATGCAACCAAAACCTGAGGTTCGGGGTTGACGTCGTAAGTCCGCTGTCACCAACCTGAATAAGGAGATTCGAATGGCGCGCAGCTTAAGCTCGCTTCTTCTGGACGGCAATATGGTTCTGTTTTCGCCGACGTTTACCGTGATGAATGTAGATTCGACGGCGGTGCGCGCCATTGTCAGCGGCGCGGACAAGATGGCGGTTCGAAAGCGTGTAGACGCTCTCGCGAAAATGCTCAGCACCTACGACGTACCGGGCCTCGGCCGATTGGTCCCGACGAACGATTCGCTTCTCGTGGAGTTCGATCCGTCCCTTATGGAAGCTCCCACTCTGAAACGGTTGGTCAGATTAGTCGATGCTTCAGCTTCGGGGACTGAAGATGGCTAGCCTCAGGCCAGAGCAACTTGTGAGCCGAATGCAAGCCATGGGATGCCCGCCTGAACCTCCCAGACTGCGGACCGTGTCGGTTACACAAGGCACTGAGTACCAACCGATACGGTCCGCTCCCCCTTACGGAATGTGAGAGACACCCCCGATGACTAGTGCGGCCGACATAGCGTTTCTTCCCGCTCTCCCGGGAGCCTTGTGGTCAGCGCGGGTGACCACCCAGGATCCGAGAGCTATGTTTCTGCTCTCAAAGAAACAATTGAGTCGCTAAGCCTTCCCGGAGTTGTTAGCATCCAATCGCTGAAGAGTGAACTTGTTATTGCGTTTCACCCGTGCTTCGTCGACGCCCAGGATCTGGCGGACATGCTGAAAGCTGCGGACTCAGCTGTCCGCTTCGCATATGGAGACCATTCCCCGTCCTCCCACTTACTGCCCGCGATGTTTGGGGGCCCCTACGGTCCAGACCTTTCCCTGGCAAGCCTGCTGCTGGGAACGACCGAAGCAGCACTGATCCGCAGTTTTTGCAGGAAGGCACATGCTGTGTCGGGGCTCGCGGCACCGGCAGCATCCCCGATGCTTGATGTCAGTGCCCGTCATGGATTGTCGCCCTTGCTTGGAACATTCCGCACAAGACAGGCAGTAATGCCAGGAACACTTATGCTCTCCGCCTCCGGAATCACAATTGCGGCATGCGAATGGTTTAGCGATGAACTCCTTATTGGGCGGGTGTCCACAGGGGAAGCCTCTTCAAGACGCCTCTTCGTTGGCGATTTGGTCCGGCTGTGCGCAACCGTCCCGGAACTGCCAGTCGAGGAGTAGAAATCACGACGGTGAGGAACCACGACGCAAAGAAGAGATCCCTGGCGTGAAGTCGTTATTGTTGACTCCGAGGCCGGTGACAGCGCAGCATGGTGGACAGCGACCAGGGTGCCGCCGGCAAGCTTCACGACGTGCTGCTACCAGCCGGCGGCACCGGCTGAAGCCGCCATGTGCTGCAACTCGGCGCCGATCGTGTGGTCGTGTCGACTTCCATTCCCCCCGTGATCCCGCACAGCCCGGCCACAGTGGTGAAGACCACCTCGCTCTTCATTCGGCCGGCCTACACCGACCTCTGAGCAGATGACCCTGACGCGGACGCCCGGCAGAATTGGATCTGTTTGAACTTCCGGCAATGCCCAACTCGCATTCATCCGGTCGTATCATCCGTTCGCGCTGCGGTCATGCACACGGACAAAGTATGCGGATTGGATCCATCTCTTGTGAGGCACGTTGGTGAGGGAGCCAAGGGCTGAACGTCGCCGCGGCGGACCGTCTCGCCTGAAGCCTCACAACCTCATGCTGAAATGCCTGTGTGCAAATGCGGCCACCACTCCCCTGCGGGCCCTTGAGACCAGCAAAGCCGACAAGTGGGTATCCGGTTTGCTCAGGTGTAGCTTGGCGGTATGGCACGACCGGATTTTCCGCAGTCGATTCTGGAGTTCCAGGCAAGGTTCGGAGATGAGCAGGCCTGCCTGGATTATTTGTTTGCGTGCCGGTGGCCCGAGGGCTTTGTTTGTCCGCGTTGCCAGGGACGGCTCGCGTGGCCGATTGCGACGCGTGGCGTGTGGGAATGTGCCGGGTGTCATCTCCAAACATCCCTGACGTCCGGGACCGTGCTGCACAAGACGCACCTGCCGTTGCAGTACTGGTTTTGGGCGGCGTACTTGATGACGACGAACACGCCGGGGATCTCGGCGGTGCAGTTGCAGCGCCAACTCGGGCTGAGCCGCTACGAGAGTACGTGGACGATGCTGCACAAGCTGCGCCGTGCCATGGTCAACCCTGAACGCACCCTGTTGACCAGGGAGGTCGAGGTCGATGAATGCGAGGTCGGCGGCGTGGAAAAGGGCCGGCGCAGTGGGCGGAGTCTGACGGCCAGGGCCGCCGAGGTTGTTGTCGCCGTTGAGGTCCGTGGCGAGGGTCCTGGCAGGATCCGCATGCGCGTCATTCCTGACGCGTCAGGGGCGACGCTGTACAGCTTTGTTCACGACACCGTGGCGCCCGGGGCAATCGTCCACACCGACGGCTGGGGCCCGCACCTCCAGCTCGCGAAAAACGGGTACGACCACCGGCCGCGCTCCCAGCGGGCAGCCAAACGTAACGGCGACACAGAACCGGTAATGCCGCGCGTTCACAGGGCCATCAGCAACTTCAAGTCCTGGCTGCGCGGCACCCACCGCGCCGTCAGCAACGAACACCTCCAGGTCTACCTGGATGAATTCGTCTTCCGCTACAACCGGCGCCGCTCGCCCATGTCAGCCTTTCAAAGCCTTCTCGGCCTCGAATCACACCAGCAACCCACGACTTACCGCCAAATCGTCGACCAAGGACCCGGCACCACACGAAGAACCTGAGCAAACCGGATACGCACTAGCCGACATATGGTCCAGTATCGGTGCCTATACACCACCCGGAGGGGTCAGTCTTATGCCTCGCTGAGAAGTTCATTTCTTTCCGTGATCAAGGTGGGCAGCCCGCCAGTGCCGGCCCGAACGCCTTCTGACGAGAGTCCTCCCTCCGATGTTCCATGAACCAGTGGGCACATTGGACATGGCAGGGCTGATGGTGCTGATTACGACAACTACGCTGACGCCTGATCCGGGGGACGGGCGGCTCCGTGACCGGACTGAGAGCTTTGCCGGTCCCGCCAGCCGTCCGAAGCATCAGGACGTTAGCGTTGGCCCCGGCTCGCGAATTCGTCGTCCAGCTTGTACCCACTGAACTCGGCCTCCAGGTTCGGCTCGACTTTGGCCCGCCTACCGACTGGCCAGGCTCAGCGAAGTGATCTGCTCCGGATCAGCTGCCATGTCATGCCGTTCCACCCGCATTCCTGCATGAACAGGGATCAGAGCCGAAATTCCGGGACCGGCAGCAACCCTGGCCCACCTAAAGAATAATCAGCAAATCATGTTGTACGCGGGGCAAAGTCATATGGTCGTAGCAACGCTCTGATTGATGGAGCGTTTTATGGTCAAGTTATTTCCTCCGAATGCCCG
>NZ_JBVAYX010000031.1:0-40838 GCF_055412825.1 Pseudarthrobacter linnaei | reverse complement strand
GGGTCCGGCTTGATCTGTCAGGAGTACTTCGGGAACACCCCCGTCCCGGATGGGTCACCCCACAACCGAAACCAATCCGTTACACAACCACCGGCCAGCGCAAACCTTCGACAGCGCTTTGAATCACTCCCATCAAGCGGTCGCCGACAGTGCCACTCTTCAGGACAGAGCGGTCAACGTCTATTTCCTCGCCGCCCGCGTGGCGACTCCGCGTTTGACTCCTGGACTCGCGCGGATGGTTTCCTCCTATGTTCAGTAGAGCCGCACTCAACAAAAGCGGTCCAAAATGGAAGTGCGACCCTGACCTCCGTATATCCCTGCGCGGCGTCCTAAGCATGCGCCTGCCTAATGGTTTGGCTGAACGTCCGCGGGGCTGGGGTTGTACCCGTTCTCCGTCGCCCAGCTGCGAATCTGCTCGGTCTCTCCGCGGCTCATCGACATGACACGACCAGCCGTGGGACCGGACAACCCACGCAAACGCCGGCCCTTGGCGGCATACCCTTTCAGCGTTTTGCGCGGGACAGCGGCATTAGCCGTGAGCTGCCGCATCTGCGAGCCCGTGGGCACGAAAACTATTGGCCATTGATGTCCCAGGGCAAGAACGCCGACGCGATCCAACTCAGCAAAGACATCGTGACCGCCCAGGAGGCCGAAATCAAGGAAATGCAGGACCTGCTGGCCACCCTCTGACCGGTGTCCTCCGGCGCCGGCCTCATCCTTGCCCTGTCCGCATGCAGCCCGTCCACCGTCCCGGCGGACGCCGGCGCGACCTGGACCCGAAAGGGCAAAATCCAGGACACGGTCCAGGCTGCGGGGGCAGTCAAGGGCGCGGAGGCAAGCCCAACCATCTGGGCCGCCACGGCCAGCGGGCTCGTCCTATCCACCCACGGCGGAGTCACGTTCCGTCCCGCCGACGCCTCCTGACCACACGAGCCCTGCAGGATCTGCGCCGAGGCCTGCCACCAGGGTGAAGCAGCCAGCGCCACCCCTGACTGCAGCGGCCTAAGTACCAGTCGGCCTTCCGCCGGCGGGTGTGCGGATGCGTAAAAAGCCGGCACGGATGGACCGGGACCTCGGACTCTACCTGTCAGCCGAGGCCGCGCGAAGAGTCAAAGTGCTCGGTGAGGGCCCGTGGTGCAGCCCGTCAGCCGCCGCCAGGCGGTGCTGCTGGGAGGGCTCGGCATTGCGGGGACATGCGGCCAGCGGTGCCGGGCTGATCTGCTGCTGATAATTTTCAGGTATGAAAAGCCCCGCTCTGCCACTGTTGACACCAGGACCGGGACGACAGCAATCCCTGACCCTGGTCTTCCTTGCCGGCGCCATCATCGGTGTCCTGGGCGGCATGATCGGCCTCGGCGGTGCCGAGTTCCGGCTGCCGCTGCTCATCGGGGTCTTCGGCTTCGCCGCACTCCAAGCCATCATCATGAACAAGGCCATGAGCCTGGTCGTCGTCATCACGGCCCTGCCAGCCCGCCTCATCAGCGTCCCCCTGGCAGAGCTCTCACCCTATTGGTTCATCGTCCTGAACCTCCTGGCCGGAAGCCTCATCGGCGCCTGGATCGGAGCCCACTGGGCCACCCGACTCAAGTCCAAAAACCTGTACCGCGTCATCGCGGTCCTGCTCGTCCTGATTGCAGCGCTGCTCTTCGTCACCCACTTCTTCGCCGTCGCCACCCCCAACATTCCCGCCGGCCCGCGAACCGTGCTCGGCATCGCTGCCGGCGTCATCATCGGCGTCGTCGCAGCCCTGATGGGCGTCGCCGGCGGTGAGCTGCTCATCCCCACGATCGTGCTGCTCTACGGCACCGACATCAAGATCGCCGGCAGCCTCTCCCTGGCAGTCTCGCTTCCCACCATGCTCGTCGCGATGGCCCGCTTCAGCCGAGACAAGAGCTTCGCCGCTCTGGGACAGAACACACGCTTTCTCGTCGCCATGACGCTGGGCTCCATCACCGGGACAGTGATCGGCGGCCTCCTGTTGGGCGTAGTTCCCAGCCTTGTCCTGATTCCCCTGCTAGTCCTGCTGCTGTTGCTGTCCTCGATCAAAGTCTGGACACACGAATAGCAGCATTACCGCATGCTGCCTCGAAGGGGGCTGAATCAACCCGGGCCACGAAGGAGGGATGCTCCCTCCTGCGCCGGACAGGACCTGCCGCTGCCAAGACCTCGGGTAGGTCCGTCGCTTCGCTGCGGCTCCAGTAACAAGGTCTAGGGGCTAGGCGACGGACGCAGCCCGATGGGGCCGGACCCCGATGAATACGGCCAGGGCGGCGGCTTGGGTGACGGTCAGGGTAACTGCGAAGGCGAAGACGGACTGCTCGTAGAGGATCCCAATGAGTATGCTTCCGGCCAGCCAGGCCATGCCGTAGCAGGCGGTGAAGATGCCGTAGGCGCTGCCACGCCTTCCTGCCGGCGACAGTTCTGCGACGGCGGCCCGCATGGTGCTTTCCTGAACGCCCATTGCTGCTCCCCACAGCAGCACCCCCGTAATGGCCAGCGGGGTTCTGTTGCTGAAACCGAGCCACGGGACGGCCGCTGCGAGCACCGGAAGGACAAGGAGCACCTTCAACCCGATCCGGTCATAGAGCCAGCCGGACGCCAGGGCCGCGACAGCATCCACTGCCATGGCTACCGCGTATAGGACGGGCACCAGTGCGGGGCGTCAGGAGCCCTGTGGTGACGAGGTGGAATAAGAGCAGCCCGAAGGTCGCGTAGCCGAACATCGTCAGGCTGGAGAATGCGGTGTATGTCCAGAATTGCCGGGGCATCGGTGCCGGCCTCGGCGAGCATGGTGTCCTTCGCGGGACTCCGCACGGCCTTGCCCAGACGCTCGGCCAGAACGAGCAGGCACGCAATCCACAAGGCGCTGGTTATCCCGAGCAGCGGCACCGAGAGTGCGGTGAGGCCGTGGCCGGTACTGGCCAGGGACCAGCGCAGCCGGGCCGGTCCGCCAGGCGTCCGAAGACCAAGCGCAGAACGAGGGCGACCTCTTCGCCCGCGCCCGTGATGACACTGATCAGGAGAGCCGAAGCACCGAGCGCGCCGAGGAACGGGCCGGTGACGCTTCTGGCCCCTTCGTACACGGCGTCGTCAGCGCGCTGATGACGCCGAAGACAAAGGTGAAATGGAACGCGGTCAGCGGCGGTCCCCCACACCCCGGCCCCGGCCAGCGGTGTTGCCGGCGGTGTTCTTCATGCGCGAAGGCCTCGTCTTGTCTGGTCGTGACTCCCTCATGACGGTACCTTCCAGGCGTCAGATGAACTGACTTCAACTGTGAGCATAGCCGGCATGCTCCGTTTGCCCGCGGCCGAACTAACCTGCCCACAGTCGAGTTGTGCAATTGGAATCACGATGAGAACGGGTGTTATCCGGGTTGTCCCCCGGGGCCGGCGTCCGGTGCACGCGACGGGACCATGAAGAGTTTCAGCGGCCGTCTTGGTCCTGCAGTGAAGAGGCTTCCAGACGCAGTAGGCGTATAGCGTCTACCAACCCTGCCCTGGTTGCCGGTACTGGTGCGTTGCGGGCCAGAGCTGCCCGCAGACCGACGAGGGCCTGGGCCAGGGGCGGGCAATCACGGCAACTTTGGAGGTGCTCGTCAACCGTTTCCATGATTCGGAGCTCAAGAGTCCCGTCAAAATACTGTCCAAGGTGCCCCCGCGCGTCGCGGCATTCCTGGCGCTGCCCGACGATGACGCCGGGCGTCTCGGACAGCGCCTGGATCAGGCGTAGCCTCGCCCGCTGAATCCTCTTATACACCGCAGCGGAAGACCACCCGCTTAGTTGAGTGATTTGAGCCGCACTCCATCCTTCACCGTCGTGAAGAACGAGGACCATTTTGTCCTCGACGCCGAGCGTCGACATGGCCGCCCGGAGCCTCTGCATGCTCTCCGCCTTCTCCACGATCCCGGCGGGGTCGCTAATCGTCAGAGAAATCAGATTCAGATCATCCAAGGTTGCGGCCTGTGGAAGGCTTCGGCCCCCAAGATCGGTGGCTCTGTTCATCAGGATCCGGAAGAGCCACGTGGACAGGCGCGCGTCCCCACGAAAAACCTCCCTCGCGCGCCACGCCCGCTCGAGGACGTCTTGAACCAGGTCATCGGGTTCCATGCCCGCAGGAGCCATACGCGACGCCGCACGCCGCAGTCGGGGCAACTCTTCTTCCAGTCCTGCGACGAATTCTTCTGCACTCAGCATTTGACTGGCTCCTGCATGTCCACTTCACCGTCCGGCGGCGTCTAACACAGTATCTACCCGAGAAACGGAGATTGATCATGGAATTTGTAAGCTTTATGCGCGGCACTGCTGGCAGGGCTTTGCGGATAATAGCCGGTCTGGGGCTGGCTGCAGTAGGAATCCTGACCGTCGGCGGGCTGTGGGGCACCCTGCTGGCTGTCCTCGGCGGGGTCATGATCGCTGCCGGAGCATTCAACTTCTGTCTGCTGGCTCCGCTATTCCACGCCGACCTATGGGGCAAACCCAAGCGCACCAGCCACTAGGTGCGTGGGTCAGCAACCAGGGTGCCGGTTCTTTCGAACACCGGTGGATTGACCAGGTCCTGTCGGGGTGGCTGGGAGAGTCGGGGGTATGGATATTGATTCTTTCGCGCAGGCTGGGTTGTTCGACGAGTCCTTGGTGGAGCGTGCCGAGCTTCCGGCCGAGGGGCCGATGGATGCCAATTGCGGGATCAACAAGCGCTTCAAGTCGTTTGAGCCCGCTGCGGTGGTGCTGGTCCCGCCGTCGTTGGAGGAATAGCTGCCCCAGGGCCATCTGGCCCGGTTCATAATTCCGGACCGGCCGCAAACCTGGGTCAATTTAAAGAACCATGGCACATCATGTTGCAGGCGGCTCTAGCCACCATGAACGAGTGAACGCGAAAACCCGACGGAACGACGAACGAGGATGAACTCCCAGCCGCGACGCCGCAGGGCGGCACCCGGTCTGCCGTAATGAGCCGCCCCCCACACAACCGAATAGGTCTATCCGGGAACCCACACACCCGGAACATCAGATCGGAGGCGAGAGTGTGCACAAGGTGCACACGAAAAAATACCAAAAATGCCCCTGAACAGGGGAAACACCGTGCCCGAGGTGGGACTCGAACTGAATTCCACCAAGGGGTGGGGTCGATGTTGCAGGGTCTGCCGGATGTCGGTGGCCGTCACACCTCAGACCGTGGTTTGGCGGCACCGGGCTCCTCACCGTCGTTCGGGGGCTTTTTGGCGTACGGTCCAGCCGTCAGCAATGCCGGCGGGATTGACGTCGCCCGACGAAGCTCAAGTTTCCTCCGAGTTGTCGTTCACAGGCGTCACTCGGATCCGTGCAATGCGCAACCCGTCCATGGCTGTCACCGTCAACACGTGGCCTGGAACTTCCGCCCGGTCCCCGATCCGGGGCAGGCGGCCCAAACGGTCCATGACGAATCCGGCGACTGTTTCGTAGTGCCCGTCGGGCAGTGCTATGCCGGTCACTGACGCAAACTCCTGCAGAATCAGGCCGCCGTCGACGTCGACGGATCCGTTGACTACGCTGACGCGATCCTCGTGGTCGGCCCCGGTGTCATACTCATCGTAGATTTCGCCCACCAGCTCCTCGACTAGGTCCTCCAGGGTGACGATGCCGTCTGTGCCCCCGTACTCGTCGACCACCAGCGCTATGTGATGACCCAGTTTGCGCATTCTGGCCAGCGAAGGCAGCACCCTGTTCGTTCCCGGCAGCGGGAGGATCTCACGAACAATGTCTTTCACGGCCATCTCGTCATACTCCGCGTCCCGGGGCATCAGGTCACGAATGTGGATGTAACCGAGGACGTCATCCGCGGTCCGGCCAATCACGGGATAGCGCGAGAACGGGCCCTCCCTGACCATGCCGCGGGCGGCCGCAATGCTCAGGGCGCCGTCGATGAAAGCCACCTCAGTGCGCGGTCGCATGACTTCCTGCAACGAGCGGTCCGCTGCCCCAAACACGTCACTCAGGATGTTTCGGCTGTGTTCCTCGAGCATGTCGCTCTCCGCGACCATGTCCCAGAGTTCCTCGGAGCTGACGCTCTGCTGTTTGGCGTGGGGATCGCCGCCCACTAGCTTGACCAAGGCATTGGTTGAGACGGACAGCGTCCAGATGACAGGTCGCATGACTTCCGACAGGGTGATCAGCGGAGGGGCCAGAACCTTCGTGAAGCCGACAGCGTTCTGCATCGCCAGCCTTTTGGGCACCAGTTCACCCAGCACCAGGGACATATAGGCGACCAGGAAGGTCATTCCGATAAAGGAGACCGGCTCTGCTGCGGGGCCCATCCCCATACCTTCCAGGAGGGGTTCTATATCGGGTGCGATCGTGGAAGCGCCGTAGGCGGCTGAGAAGAAGCCCGACAACGTGACACCAATCTGGACAGTTGCGAGGAATCGATTGGGATTCCGGGCCAAAGCGGCAGTCCTGGCCCCGCCCTTCCCCAGCTTCTCTATCTGACGCACCTGGCTTTCGCGAAGGGACACCAGCGCCATCTCCGTACCGGCGAAGACCCCTCCCAACAGCACGAAAAAGAGAACCAACAAGAAATTGACCAAGGTGCCGCTATCCATGACCCGACACTACCGAACCCCCACACTTAACTGGCTGGTAGCCTGATGCGCAAACCAAGCGGGAGTGCCTTGGTAGCTCTGGGCCCGGCGCCGGGCGGCGTGCCGGGCGGCGTGCCGGGCGTGAGGAAAGTCCCTGCCACATGGTGAACGGCAGTTCTCTTTTCTCCGAGGTACCTTGCCGGAGTGCCCGTGCAAGTGAAGACTTGGGCTATGGCAGCCCCTGTGACGACATCCGCTTCGAGTCCAGAGAAACCGACTCTTTGGCACGCTCTGAATACCGAGGCCGTCTTCGCCGGGTTGTCGTCGGGTCCCGGGGGACTCAGCGGCGCAGAGGCTTCCCGGCGGCTGGCGGATACCGGCCCGAATGAGCTGAGTATCGCCGGCGCAACTCCCTGGTGGCGGGTGCTCCTTCGGCAGTTCATCAGCCCGCTGATCGGCATCCTTCTCGTGGCCGCCGTGGTGACCCTGGTCCAGCAGCACTGGGTGGACGCCGGCGCGATCTTCCTCATCCTGTGCATCAATGCCGCCCTGGGCTTCTTTCAGGAGCGCAAGGCCGAGGCGGCCGTGCTTGCCCTCCAGTCGCTGTCCACCCCGTCGTGCCGGGTGCTGCGGGACGGCACCGAACAGGTGATCCCGGGACGCGACGTCGTCCCCGGCGACGTGGTACTGCTGGAGAGCGGTGAACGGGTGCCGGCGGATCTGCGGCTGTTCGACGCCAACGCCCTGCAGGTGGACGAATCGATGCTGACCGGCGAGTCCTTCGCCGCTTCCAAACACACCGCTCCCCTGCCGGAAGACGTTGGCGATGCCGACAAGGCGAACGTGGCGTTCAGCGGGACGTTTGTCGGCAGCGGCCGGGGCAGTGGTGTAGTAATTGCGACCGGCGCCGACACTGCCCTGGGGGAAATCAATGCCCTCGTCCAGGGGCCGTCCGGCAAATCGCCGCTGCAGCTGCTCACCCACAGCCTGGAACGGCGCATCGGCCTGATCGTCCTCGCCGCCATCGTTTTCATCTTCATTGCTGGGCTGGTACTCGGCAACGACGTCTCCACGATGTTCCGCACCGCCGTTGGCCTGGCGGTGGCCGCCATCCCCGAATCGCTCCCGATCGTCCTGACGGTCGCGTTAAGCCTGGGCGTGTCCCGGATGGCCCGGCGGAACGCGATCGTGCGTACCCTGCCCGCGGTCGAGACGCTAGGGTCCACCAACGTCATTGGCTCGGACAAGACCGGGACGCTCACCGAGAACCGGCTAACCGTGGAGAGAATCTGGACCCCCGCGGGCACACTGGACATTTCCGACGGGGACGACGACGGCGGCGCAACGGACCCGCCGCTGGTCCGCGCGGTCCTGCGCGCCGGTGCGCTGACCAACGAGGCAACGGTCTCCGCCGAGGACGAGGACCTGGAGTACTCCGGCGACGCGGTCGACGCCGCGATGGCGAAGACCGCCGTCGTCCGGGCCGCCATCAGTGAAGCCGAGCGCACAGCCGAACCACTGGCCCATCAACCCTATGAACCCCACGTGCGCTATTCGCAGACCGTCCAGCAGGACGCCGGCGGGCGTCGGACCCTGTACGTCAAGGGGTCCCCGGAAGCGGTGTTGGCTGGGTCCGTTGACATGGCGGGACCCGGCAGCACCCTGCCCCTGGACGAGGCGCAGGTCCACGCCGCCAACGAGGCGATGGGCCGGGACGGGCTGCGGGTTATCGCCGCCGGATCCCGGATACTGGCCGAGAACGAGGAACTCCCCTCACCGCTGCCGCCGCCGTCGGGCCTGACGTTCCTGGGTATGGAAGGAATGACTGACCCTCCGCGGGCCGGAGTAGCCGCGGCCATAGTGGACTGCCGCCGGGCCGGGATCAAGGTCATGATGATCACCGGAGACCATCCCGTGACCGCGACGGCCATCGCCGGCCGGCTCGGACTCTCGACGGACAAACCCGCACTGACCGGCGACGAAATGGCGGACCTCGATGACCATATGCTCGCCGCCCGCCTCGAACAGACGTCCGTCGCGGCACGGGTCTCACCAGTGGACAAGCTCAGGATCGTGCACGCACTGCAGGCCGCGGGGAAAATCGTCGCCGTCACCGGTGACGGTGTCAACGACGCCCCGGCCCTCAAGGCGGCGGCGATCGGGGTAGCGATGGGTAAATCCGGCACAGACGTGGCCCGCGAATCCTCCGATGTCGTGCTGACCGATGACAACTTCGTCACCATCGTGCACGCCGTGGAAGAAGGCCGGGTCACGTTCTCCGCCGTCCGCAAGACCACGTTCTTTCTGCTCTCCACCGCTGCGGCCGCCCTGGTGGCCGTGACCTTGAGCGTCTTCGCTGAGGTGCCCTTGCTGTTCCTGCCGGTCCAGATGCTGTGGATGAACGTGGTGACCAATGGCGCCCAGGACATCGCCCTGACCTTCGAACCGGCGGAAGGTGATGAACTCAGGCGCCCGCCGCGCGCACCGTCCGAGGGCATCCTCTCGCGCACGCTGTGGTTCCGGGCCGGGATCACCGGCTGCTGGATGGCCCTGGCGGTGATCCTGACTTTCATCGTCGCATTGCACAACGGGTACACCGAAATCCATGCCCGGACCTTCGCGCTGACCATGTTCGTGGTGCTCACCTTCTTCCAGGTGCACAGTTCCCGGGCAGAAAACAGGTCCCTCTTCCAGCTGAAGCTGCTGGCCAACAAACCGCTCCTCTTCGTATCCTTGGCCGCCCAGACATTGCACTGGGCCGTGATGACCTGGCCGGTCAGCGCCGGCCTGCTGGAGCTCACGCCCCTGCGTCCGTGGGAGTGGCTCCTCTGCATCGCCGTCGGCTCAACGGTGCTGATCATCGTTGAGGCCGAAAAGGGCGTCCGACGCTGGGCACACCGCAACGACGTCCCGGCCGCATGACCAGCGCTCCGCACCCCGACGACTCTGTCCCCGGGCATCCGGCTGCGGGCCCCAATGCCGATGCCACACTTCCGGGGTGGGCCGGCGCCGAATCCGGCAGCAGCCCGTGGCTGCTGGGCTACGACGGCTACGATCCGACGGTCGAAGGGCTGCGCGAGGCGCTCTGCACGGTCGGCAATGGCTACTGGGCCACCCGGGGAGCCGCGCCCGAAGCCGACGCGGACGCCGTGCACTACCCGGGAACCTACCTCGCCGGCGTCTACAACCGGGTGCGGACGGACCGGGACCGGCGTCCGGTCGAGGACGAGCATATGGTCAACGCCCCCAACTGGCTGCCCCTGTGGTTCAAAGTGGCCGACGGCGACTGGTTCCATCCGGGAACCGCCCGGATCCTTGGCTATCGGCAGGAGCTGGATTTGCGGAAAGGGGTGCTGACCCGCGTTATCCGGTTCTGCGACGATGCAGGGAGAACAACCAAAGTCACCTCACTGCGGTTCGTATCCCACGCTGCCCCGCACATCGCCGTGCTCGTCACGACGTTTGAGGCCGAGAACTGGTCAGGTCCCATGACCGTGCGTACGGCGATCAACGGACGGGTTGCAAACCGGAACGTCGCCGCGGACCGGCTGCTGGCCGGCACCCACCTCACGCCGCGCCGGGCCGTCGAGCTCGACGGCGAAACCGTCCTGCTGGATATGGAGACCACCCAATCCGGCATCCATCTGGCGACGGGCGCCCGCACCCGGGCCTTCGACGGAGACAGCCTCCTCACCCCGGACAGGCGCTTTCTGCGCGACGACGCCGGATGGGTCGCCCACGAATTCACTCTGCACCTGGAGCAGGGGCACCCGACCCGGGTCGAAAAAACCGCGGCGGTCTACACCTCCCGCGACCGCGCCATCGCCTCCCCCGCCCAGGCGGTGGCAACCTCCCTGCACCGCCTCGGCGATGCGGACGGGTTGCTGGCCGCCCACGAGCGGGAATGGCAGATTCTGTGGGAGGCCTTCGGGGTGTCCCTGGACTCCGGCAGGAGGCAGGCCCTCGCGCTGAACCTCAATACCTTCCACGTCCTGCAAACGGTGGCTGCCGTTGACGTGGACCTGGACGCCGGCGTACCGGCCCGCGGCCTGCACGGGGAGGGCTATCGCGGGCACATCTTCTGGGACGAACTCTTCGTTTATCCCGTCCTCACCCTTCGGCGCCCGGACCTGAGCCGCGCGCTGCTCGGGTACCGTTACCGGCGTCTAAACGAGGCGCGCGCGGCCGCACGGGCTGCCGGCTTCGAGGGCGCGATGTTTCCGTGGCAAAGCGCCATCGACGGGCGTGAGGAGACGCCCACGGAACTCTACAATCCGTACAACAGCCAGTGGATGCCGGACAACTCCCGGCGTCAGCGGCATGTGGGCCTCGCCCTGGCCTACAGCGTGTGGCACCACTACCAGTCCACTGGCGACGCCGGGTTCCTCATCGAACAGGGTGCTGAGCTGATCCTCGAGGTGGCACGCTTCTTCGCCAGCCTTTGCAGCTACGACGCACGGGAGGACCGGTATGACATCGAGGGCATTATGGGCCCGGATGAATTCCACGACGGGTACCCCGGCTCGGCGGGGCTGGGGCTGCGCAACAATACCTACACAAACGTCATGGCTGCCTGGGTCCTGCGCCGGGCGGTTGAGACAGCCGGCCTGCTCGAAGGCCGCTACTGCGAACCGCTCCGGAACCGGCTCAATTTACGGCCCGATGAGATACGCCGCTGGAAACACATCAGCCGTCGGCTGCGCGTTCCGTTTCACGCGGACGGCGTCCCCAGCCAGTTCGAAGGGTACGAAAACCTGCCGGAATTCGACTGGGACGGCTACCGGGCCCGGTACGGCGACCTCGGCAGGCTCGACCTGATCCTCGCTGCTGAAGGTGACAGCACCAACAACTACCGGCTCTCGAAGCAGGCAGACGTGGTGATGCTCCTGTACCTCTTCTCGGCCGAGGAGCTCCGGGACCTCCTGCAGGATATGGGCTACCGGCTCCCGCGCGAAGCCATCGTGCGCACAGTCGATTTTTACGGGTCACGCTCAACCCACGGGTCAACGCTGAGCAACGTGGTGCATTCCTGGGTGGAGGCACGACGCGACCGGGAACGGTCCTGGACTTTCCTCACCCGGGCGCTCGAAAGCGACCTCGCCGATATCCAGGGCGGCACCACCCGGGAAGGAATCCACCTGGGAGCCATGGCCGGGTCCATCGACATGGTCATCCGCTGCTACACCGGACTCGAAATCCGGAACGACATCCTGCGAATACACCCGACGCTCCCGGACCAGCTTGCCGAGGTCGCATTCTCCATCAACTACCGTGAACAGCACATCCGGATCGAACTCAACAAAACCAGGCTGCGCCTGGCCCTGCGCGCCGGCGGCGCCAACCCCATCAACGTCATCATCGAGGGAGACCCGGCAACACTTTCACCCGGACAAACACGAGACTTCCCGATCGGGAGGCCCGCAGATCTGTTCAATCGCGGGATTCCCAAGGGCCGGGCGTGACCGAGCTGAAGGGCGGGTCTCCGTGAGAGCGGAGCTAAAGGGCGGCCCTCCATGCTCCCGGACCCGCTCCTGCAGCCTCCAACTGCCTTGCATCTCCTGCGTCGGCCTTGACGGGAGGTCGCCCGGACTGAAGAGTCATCCGCAAGGCACAAAGGGGGTTGGCGCATGAACCCGTTACGCCGGATTCTGGCGGGCACTGATTTTTCGACCGGAGCCGGGCATGCGGCCGACCGGGCCGCCCTCGTCTCCAAGGAGACCGGAGCGGCACTTGAACTGTTTCATACAACAAACCTCTCCGGCCTGGACAAACTACGCCGGCTTGTTCCCGGGATTCCGGAGGATCTGGAGCAGCAGGTTATCGACGCCGGGCGCGAACAACTCGCCGGGCTGGGCCGGAAGCTGAACGAAGACCACGGAATCGCAGCCGGGGTTCACGTCGCCTTCGGCGACACCTTCGCTGAACTCGAGGCGCGCGCCGCCGAGCTGCCCGCCGACCTGGTGGTCCTGGGGGCACACGGAACCAGTGCGCTGCCCCGCCTGGTCGTGGGTTCGACGGCGGCAAGGATGGCAGCGGGCAGCCGGTGCCCGGTGCTGGTGGTCAAAGGTGCCCCGTCCGGTCCCTACCGGAACGTGCTCATTCCGGTGGACTTCTCCGCGCAATCCCTCCCCGCCCTCAAGACGGCATCCGCCGTGGCGCCCGGTGCCAACCTCATCCTGATGCATGCCTACGGATTTCCGTTCGAGGGAAAAATCCGGGCCGCCAGGGACATCGATGCAGTCCTCGAACCGTTCCTTGCCGCCGCCCGGAAGAAAGTTTACGAAAAGATGCATGAACTCAGTGAAGCTGCCGGGCTGGCCCCGCACTCCGCGCGGCTGCTCGCCTGTCATGGGGAGGCGCTGCACCAGATTCTTGAACAGGAACGGGAACGGAAGTGCGACCTGATCATCATGGGCCGGCACGGGGAAGCGCCCCTGCTGGAGCAGGTTTTTCTGGGAAGTGTGACCAAACAGGTGCTGGCTCAGTCCCGCGCCGACGTCCTCGTTGCGACTGGTGAGTGACTGCGCCGGAGCTTTCCGGGTGTTACGTCAGTTCTTCCATCAGCCGGGACAGGATGTCGTTCATCGCCAACAGGCCCACGAGCTGGTTTCCCTCGACGACGACCAGCCGGTTGAGGTGGTAACGGGTCATCAGTGCGGCCGCCTGGCGGACGGAGAGATCCTCGCCGACAGTGATGGCCGGGATGGTGGCGGCGTCGTAGACGTTGAGGAGGTCCACGTCGCCTTCCTGCGCGACGACAGCCCGCAACAGTTCGTTGTAGGTCAGGAGGCCATAGGCGTCGTGCACATGCTGCCGCTCCACCACGAGGCTCTTGACCTGGTTGTCCTTCATCGAGGCCAGTGCCTCCCGCAGGGTGCTGTAGGGCGAAATGGTAATGACGTTGGCCACCATGACATTCTTGACGGTCAGCACGTGATTCCTCCTCGTTGATCGGATGCGTGGACAGTACCTGTGGGTTTCAGGTTTCTTCGCGGCGCAGGTGCTCCTCGAACCGGACCACCTGTCTGGTGTCGATTCCGGTGAGGTGCTCGATCGGGATGGCGAACGCCAGGCCCCGGGACTCGGTGCCGCTGACCAGGGCCTTATGCATTTCCTTCAGGATCGGTGCAGTCAGGTGGCTTCCCACAATCATCAGCAGCACCGACTGGGAGCCCTCGAAGGTCAGCCCGAAGAACGTCTTTTTCGCCTCACCACCAATGCCCTTCCCCGGCAGGATGGTCACCCCCGTGGCGCCGGCGCGCTGCGCCTGGGTGATGACGTGGTCCTCGAGGTCGTCGGGCGCGATCACGATGATGGCGGTGAATTTCATGCTGGTTCCTTTCGAAGCCGGGGAAGCCGCTCCATCACCATGGCATACACCATCACGGCGACGACGGGGAAGATGGATGCGAATGCGATCAGCCCGAACCCGTCGATCAGCACGTCCCGGCCCTCGACCGCTGCTGCCAGTCCGATGCCCAGGGCGGTGACCAGCGGGACGGTAACCTCCGACGTCGTGACTCCTCCGAGGTCGAATGCCAGGGCGATCACGTACTTCGGTGTCAGGAAGACGAAGACAATCGCGACGGCGTAGGCGGCCATGATGAAGTAGTGGAAGGGGCCGCCGACCAGGATCCGGTAAACGCCGAAGGCGATCCCGAGCCCGACGCCCACAGCGACGATAATCCGGATGGCGGATCCGTTGATTTTCCCCAGGGACACGTCCTGGGCCTGGTCCCCGATCGCCACCAGGGCCGGTTCGGCCATGGTGGTGGCGAAGCCGATGAGCAGGGCGAAGAGCAGGATCAGCGATGGTTGGCCCTGCTCGATCAGTTGCTCGGCCATGAGGGTACCGATGGGAAACAAGCCGATCCTGAGCCCTACAACGAAGGCATAGAGTCCCACGAGCACCATGATGAACCCGACGACGACGCGCAGCGGGTGGGCCAGCTTTCGACGCAGCGCGACGTACTGGAAGAACAACACCACCCCCAAGATCGGCAGGACCTCCCGGACCATCGAGGCCAGGCCCAGGAGCATGCCGACAACCCACCCCGTCGGGTCCGACCCATTGTCCGGGACGGGCACGGCGCTGGCATCGCTGAACGTGTAAACCCACGTTCCATACAGCTGCACCCCGACCATGGGCACCATTACGCACAGCGCCACGAGGCCAAAGCCGTCGGCGAGCGGGCTCCGCCCGCGGATGGAATTGGCCAGCCCGAGTCCTATCGCGGTGATCAGGGGAACGCTGACAATGTTGGTGGTGACACCCCCGGAGTCGTAGGCGAGCCCGATGATCTCTGGCGGCGCGATGTAGGTCATTCCCAGCACCAGGGCGTAGCCACCGATCAGCAGCCGGTGGACCGCCCAGCCCCGCAGGACGCGCAGGATGCCCACCACCATGACCAGGCCCACCGAGATGGCGATGACAAAACGCAGGACCAGGCCGCTGATCCGGCCGTCACTGACGATCTGCGCCTGCTCGGCCACCGCGATCACGGCCGGCTCGGCCACCGAGGCCGCGAAGCCGATGGCAAATCCGAAGGGCAGCAGCAGCCCGAGGGCACCGCGCCGGACGAACTGGTTGGCCAGGTTCTTGCCCACCGGGAAGACGCTCAGATCCAGACCGTGGAGGAACAACGCGATTCCTGCCGCCACAATCAGGAGCCCAGCCGCCTTCTCCAGCGGAGCATCCGGCACGCTGCGGAACACGAACAGCTGGAAGACTACCACGACAACGACGATGGGCAGCAGGTTCCTCAGCGCCTTGGCGAACTCGCGGGCGAATCGGCTGAGGTGCTCCATCGAGTCCTCTCCCGGTGGCGGCGTTCCTGTGCGTCCTTGCCAGCCAGTCTGCCCGTACCGGCCCGAGCCTGTCCACACCAATCTCCACCTGCGCTTGCCTCGCCGGCTGCCAGTGGTCCAGCGTCTCGGCCGTTAAGTTTGCAAGAAACCCTGGGGCGCCGGGCGAGTCTAGGGCACCACGGCCCCTTGCCGGTATAGGTGAAGTATGTTTCACTAATTGGACGGAGGGGAGTATCCCCTGAATGTCCCGTCGTCAGTACGGCCGACCCTGAGCGGCCCGGCGGGACAGGTCCCCTGGGACCGGGAAAGACCTCCAGTTGGTTGAACTGACTGGAAACAGGTGCTCCCTGATGAATGTTCCTTTTTGGGCCTGGTTGGCCGTTCTTGCCTTTATTATCCTGATGCTGGCCGTGGACCTTTTCGCGCACCGAAAAGCGCACGTCATCCGTGTCCGGGAAGCCGCGCTCTGGTCCGCCGTCTGGGTCACCTTCGGCCTAGGCTTCGGCGCCCTCATTTGGTGGATCTACGGAGCGGAGTTTGGCCAGCAATACTTCGCCGGATACCTGATCGAGAAATCCCTGGCAGTGGACAACGTGTTCATCTGGGCGATCATCTTCACGTACTTCGCAGTCCCCCGTGAATACCAGCACCGGGTGCTGTTTTTCGGGGTCCTGGGCGCCCTGGTCTTCCGGGGCGTCTTTATCGCGGCGGGCGCCGTCATCATCGCCAGCGCCGGATGGGTGCTGTACATCTTTGCCGCGTTCCTGCTCCTCACCGGCTACCGGATGATCCGCCACCGCAACGACATGCTGGACCCGGAGAAGTCCCGGGCGCTGAAACTCTTCCGCCGGCGCGTGCCCATGACGGACGACTTCCACGGCCAGCGTTTTCTGATCCGCAAGAACGGCGTCTTGCTCGCCACCCCGCTGCTCGCGGTGCTGGTCCTTATCGAGGTCACCGACATCATCTTCGCCGTGGACTCCATCCCCGCGATCTTCGCGGTCACCGACGAAGTGTTCCTGGTCTTCACCGCCAACGCTTTCGCCATCCTGGGCCTGCGGGCCATGTACTTCCTGCTCGCTGACATGATCCACCGCTTCATCTACCTCAAGATCGGACTCGCGCTCGTCCTGATCTGGGTCGGCATCAAGATGCTCCTCAAAATCGACATCTACTACATCCCCACCCCGGTGTCCCTGGCCGTCATCGCCACCATCCTCGGGGTGTCCATCGGCCTCAGCCTCTGGGCCACCCGCGGCCAGGAACGCAGGGCTCCCGAGCGGCCGGTACACTCCCCCTTCGGAACCGCCTCACCCGGGGAGATCGCCGCCCTGGAACCGCTCTGGGGCAGACGCCGTGGCACGAAAGCCACCTCAACACCCCAAGACGGCGACGCCGGAACATCAGACGTGGATCCGCACTCACCTGCAAAGGGTGACGCTCATGAAAGATAGACCGGTCCGCCCGGTGGCGGCACTGATACTTGATGGCGCAGGAGCCCCTGAGACTGCGCGGCGCGCAGCGGTGGCGGCCAGAATGGAGGGCCGGCCCCTGATCCTCCTGGTGCCGGTGGAACGGACCGGCTTCAGCCTCAACCCCCTCACCCACCGGCTCGCAGCGATCCGGCAGAGTGCAGAAGCAGAGACGATCGCCGCCCGGGTCCGGCCGGTGCTCGAAAGCACCGCGTCCGAGGCCCAGGTCCGGGCGGTGCCCTGTCTCTCCAGACAAGCAGGGACCACCGGAGGCGCCTCGCTGAAAAGCATCAAGGCCGCCGCACGGGAAATTCGCGCCGTCATCCTCGTAACACCGGCAAGGCAAGATGATGGCACGGTCATCACGAAGGCACAGCGCCTGCGTCCCGACAGGCATGCAGGCGCCATCGGAAACGTCAGCGAGGAGAAACCATGACCATCCCACCACCCGGTTCGGGAGAGGGACCGAGTCCGCCCCTTCCTCCGGCGCCGCCAACACCTTTGCGCCCAATCTGGACCTTTCTCACGAACCACGGACACGTCATGCTCTCGGTGGCCGCAGACCCCGACGCCCGCGTGAAAGACATCGCCGAAAAGGTCGGGATCACTCCGCGCTCAACCCTGCAGATCCTCAAGGATCTCGAAGACGGCGGATACCTGCGCCGCATCCGGGAAGGACGACGTACCCGCTATGCCATTGAACCCCACCAGCACTTCCGCCACCCCACCACCGCGAACTGGGAAATCGACGGACTGATCGGCCTCTTCTCAGGCCCCCCGCCTTCAACCGCGGGGGATCCACCGCGGGACGTCCCTTCACCCCCGCCCGCGGCGCAGCTGGCCGGGTCAGCCGTCGCCGGTGACTTCTGAGCCCACCTCAGGGCCGGCCGCCCGGCGGCTGGCGGGCAAGTTCGTCAGTACCGAGCCATCTGTCGGTCGGGTCAAAGGACTTGCAGGCCTTGCCCGAGAACGGCGGCAGCTCCCACCTCGCTGTACAGCAGGGGCGCACCGCAGTTTTGTGTCTTAAGCGCGGGATCTGCCGCGCACGAAGTGGATGATCAAGACGACTACGGCGATAACCAAAAGTATGTGAATTAACCCGCCACCGATGTTGCCGAGCAGGCCGAGAAGCCAGAGAACTGCGATAATGATAGCTATCCAGAGCAGCATGAGAGTCTCCTTTAATTCCCGCACGTTAGTCGTGTGGTGTATATCACCCTATGTCAGTATCGACGTAGGTAGAAGTAGCAGAAAGATAAGGCGTAGGGCACGAGACTCCCGCCGAAACATACGCAATCCGGCCAAGTCCGGCACCGGTACGGCCCAGTCCGTGACCCAAAGTGTGGTCACTGTCCAAAACCCGCCTGGAACCACTAAACCCCGGATAACCAATCCCTGGGGCAGGTCAGAGAGCCAACGAAATCCGGGGCAATCCCCGCCCGTCAGTTTCTCTTCTCCGTTGGGAAGGTCATCTCCAGCGGGTATCACAGCCGCTGTGCCGTGGCCCGCCAGAGCGCACTACCGCTAATTGCGGCCAACGCTAGGTTCGAGAGCGATGCTCGGCCTTTGTGTTATCGACGCGCTTCGCTGCGCAGCTCGGCACTACCATGCTTGCCGGACGGGTTTGTTCCGGCGTAGAACGGTAATACGCAGCACCCCACCCGGCCCCGAACAACAACCGACTTCGCTCAGAAAGGACCGTCCCAACATGACACTCACCGACATCGGCCCCCAGCCCAACTCCTTCGATCTGGAGACCGCCACCACCGAGAACAACAACTATCGAACAGTAGTCTGGACCGGAGATTACCTACAGGTCACCCTCATGTCGATCCCCGTCGGCGAATCCATCGGGCTGGAGATGCACTCCGACACCGACCAGTTTCTCCGCCTCGACGCCGGCACCGGCAAGGCCCAGATGGGACCCGACAAGGACAGCCTGACCTTCGAGCATGACGTTTCGGACGGGTGGTGCATCCTCGTCCCGGCCGGCACCTGGCACAATGTCACCAATACCGGCGATAAACCCATGCGACTCCACGTGATCTACGCGCCAGTCCACCACGCGGCCGGCAATATCCACGGGACGGCCGCTGATGCCGCCCGCGATGAGGCTGCTGGCACCGACAACCCGCCAACCTGGACCGAACAGCCGTCCGCGACCGACGCCGACCAGCACGCAGACAACGGGTAGTGGACGCCACTGGGAAACGACACGGGAACGCCGGCCCGCCGGCCGGTCCGGGTTGGGTTCTAACCACAGACTGCTGCGACGGGGACTTCTGCCGGCGGAGAGAAAGACTGTGTCCAGGGTTTGGATAAAGAGAGCCAGAAGAGGCCGATCACGCCGCCGATGCGCACCGTGGACCAGCGTCGCCGGGAATCCGAGAAGACGCTTGAAAACCACCAGCACGAATCCCGGAGAAGACCGTCAGACTGTTTGGCAGTGGGGCGCTTATGCGTACTGCGTCCGGCACGGGAGTAATACCCAGCGGCTGCATCGGTCCGGAGGGCGCCGCGGGTGGAACTGCCGTTCGGGGACAGCAAACCGGAGGCCAAATCTGGACCGGCGGCGGCGGGTCAATCGGTGGTAAGGCCATGGCAGCAAGGCCCACCGGTTCCTAAGACTCGCCCCCGAGGCCGGCCCCGCCTACCGCCTGGCCACGCTCAGCGAGCCCATGGTCTGCTCCGGATCTGTTGCATGTCATGCCGTTCCCCCCGCATTCCTGCATGAACAGGTATCAGAGCGGAAATTCCGGACCGGCCGCAAACCCAGGACCATCTAAAGAATAATCAGCAAGTCACGTTGTAGGCGGCTCTAGCCACCATGAAGTTGTGAACGCGAACCCAACGAAAGGGACGAAAGAGGATGTACTCGAAGACGAGACTCCACCGGGCGGTACCCGGTCCGCCGTAGAGAGCCCCTCCCCCACACACCCGAATAGCTCTATCCGGGAGCCCACACACCCGGAACATCGGATCAGAGACGAGAGTATGCACAAAGTGAACACGAAGAAACACAATCAGGGCCCCTGACCTGCGGAAACACTTTGCCCGAGGTGGGACTCGAACCGGGTTCCAGCCCTTGCAAACACTGGACTCCGCCAAAACACACGGAATCCGGCCCAGTCCGGTACCGGTACCGGTACCGCCCAGTCCGTGACCCAAAGTGTGGACACTGTCCACACCCCCAATCCTCCCCACCAAGGCCTCCCCAAACTGCCGCACCCGAATTGACAGGGTGCGGCATCTCTCTGTATCTGCAATGTTGACCCGTACGTCGCATTCCGCGGGCGGCAGCGGCCGGGTCATGCCCTCACTCGTTGGGGACTCTGGGGCAAGCCCGCAGGACTCTCGGTCGATGGTCTCTGCATATCGATTCCAACTCCCTCAATCCCTTCATGGTCCACAACGTCGGGAGCCCCATGACCCGGCTGCGTCCCGCAGAACTCACTCCCCGAGTACTCGCCAGAGCCATGCTGCAATCGGGAAATGATAGCTATGGCACCAACCTCGGCCGGCGGAACAGGGCAAGTCTTCGGGGCCCACGCCCCAGAAGAGGGAATCTGAGATTGGTCGACGATGGTTCCGTGGGTCAACGCCCAGGGCCATCACTCACCACATCACGGCACAGAATGGGCAACCTTTTCTGGATGACGTCTCGCGCAACCGGGCCAACCGATTTCGCTCATCGCCTTGAAAGCCGGGATCACACCTACCAATTGACCGAAGGTCCATTATCGGCGACCAGAAGCGAAGCCAGGTGAGTGCACGCGAAAAGGCAAACAGCTTTGCCTGCTTCAGGATCGTGCTCGCCCGGTGCAGCTCGCGGACCTCACGCTCGAATTGTGATCCGGTCGGGTGTCCGCCGCCGCCGTCGTCGTCCCGGTCGCAGACTCTCCTCAATCTCGGCCGGCTCACCCAGGTCCGCAGCGCCTCGGGATTCACCCCGAGTTGCTCTCCGATCCGGCGGAACTCGCCGGTCCTGGTCGCAGGGTTTCTCCTTGCATCATTGGCCCTCCGCGTTGCTGGACCGGGTACTTCCGTCGTGCTGGCATGGGAATCATCCATCCAGGCAATCGAAGTTCCCATCAAACCCGGCGCGCTGCATCTGGTCCATCATCATTCGCGGGCTGTCCACGACCCTCCGGGGGCCGTGCCCGCATTGCGCGCCATGTGCCGGCCAAGATTCAAGACGCGGAGTGACAAGTCCTCCGGCTGCAAGTGCGCTGCCGTCCAGTCCTCCGACGTCGGGTCCCCCTCCGAACCGACGATAGGAGCCGCCATGCGAGCTTCTTCAGGAGCACCGGGCCCCTCCTCCTTAGGACGCAGATCCGAAGACCGCGCTCCCGGGCTGCTCTGGAGAACAGCAGACCATAGCGCTTCCACTGTTCCAACGGCCGCTGTGGCGCCCGTTCGTCCCGACAGCAGCCAGCCGTCGCTGGTAGCGGCCACTTTCGGGGCCCCCGGCCACGTTTGGCAGACGCTGTTGATCGTTTGGGCGACAATGAGGTGTTGCCGCATCGTTCGGATCGGGCCCAGTACGGGGTCGCGCGCAACAGTTCGTCCGCATGCACCGCACATGTGACTGTCTCCTTCCTAGGGCATGACGTCGCCGGAATTTGGTCCCAGCGTCTGACCGACATACAGGTTGCCGCCCGGGTCGCTGGCAAGAAGCAGGGCCGTCGGCGCGACCTCGGCAGGAAGACCGAAGCGCAGCAGGGGCAGTCCGGCACGCTTCTCCGCCTTCCAGTCCTCGGAGATACCGTCGACCAGAGGCGTTTCGATGGGGCCCGGGGCGATGCTGTTGACCAGCACGTTGTCTGCGGCGGTTTCCAGGGCCAGCGCCTTGGTCAGTCCTACGACACCGGCTTTGGCGGCGCTGTAGTGGCTGAGTCCGGTTCCGCCTTTGATGGCCAACTGGGATGCGATGTTGATGATGCGGCCCCACTTCTGCTGCCGCATTTCCCCTACCACCTCCCGGCAACAGAGGAAAACGCCTGTCAGGTCAACGGCAATCGTTTCGTTCCACATGGCCAGGGTCATGTCCTCGAGCGGTGATTCCGTCAGCAGGCCCGCGCTGTTCACGAGAATATCGATGCCCCCGAGCTGGGCGCGTGCGACGGCGAAGGCTGCCCTCACGCTCGCTTCGTCTGAGACGTCGACGTCGATGGTTCCCGCCGCGCCCGACCGGTCGAGGACAGCCACCCTGTCGCCGTTGGCGGTGAAGGCCTCGGCGATGGCCTTGCCGATGCCGCTGGCTCCGCCTGTGACCACTACGGCGCGGCCCTCGGTGTGACGGGGGACTTCTGGGTTGTCCATTCTTGTCCTTCCGGGCTTTTTCAGGCACGCATCTTGATGGTAAGACCGCCGTCGACGATCAGGGACTGACCGGTGATGTAGGAGGCATCATCGGAGGTCAAGAAGCCGATCACGCTGGCGACCTCCCCAGGCCGTCCGACCCGGCCCCAGGGGATTTCCAGCCCGGCGCGCTGCAGGCCGTCAGGACCGAGCGAGTTCACCGGGTCCAGGGACTGGGGCGTCTCGATGAGTCCGGGAATCACGGCGTTGGCGCGGATGCCGCGCGGTCCCAGCTCGGCGGCGACGCTGCGGATCAACCCGAGCACGCCAGCCTTGGCGGCCGCGTAATGGGCATGCTCCTCCCACCCGTAGACTCCTCCGGCTATGGAGGACACGGCAACCATCGATCCGCCGCCGGTCATCCGCGCGGACCCGGCTCGCAGGGTCCGCAGTACGCCGGTAAGGTCGACGTTGAGCATGTCATCCCAGCGCTCATCGGTCATCTCGCCCAGGGGCGAGTTGCGCAGAATTCCTGCATTGGCCACCGCGTAGTCCAGACGACCGTACTCCGCCAGGGCGCGTTCGGCGAACGCATCAACGGACGGTGTGCTGCGGACATCCACTTCGTGGACAACTCCTTGGCCGCCTGCATCCTTCACCAGACGGAGGGTTTCTTCCGGGTCGTGCGGGTCACCGGGAAAGGTGCCGATCACCGAATGCACGCCCCGGTGGGCGTAGTGGGCCGCGAGTGCCCGTCCAATGCCACTGGCAGCTCCGGTGATCACGGCCACCCTGGTTTCCGGTGTCATGCTTTGACTTCGTGGGGGTGGTCCTCGAGCAGGGCTTCTACGGGCGGCTTGGCGGCGATCATCAGGAGGCCGGAGAACAACGTTCCGGCGGCGCCGACCCACAGGGCTGCAGCGCCGGTTCCCGCGCTGGCTGTCGCAGCTGTGAACAGTGCACCGCCGAGAATGATGCCGGGCTGGCTCATCGCGCCGATGAAGGCGGTGCCCGTGGCTCGGCAGCTGACGGGGTAGCACTCGGCCATGAAGTACTGGATTGCGGCGTAGGGTCCGACCAGGAAGAACAGTCCGGCTCCATAGGTGACGATGATCATGAAGGGGCTCGTGGCGAAGGGGCTGAGCATGATGCTGAACGAAATGCCGGAGAGAATCCAGCCGCCGATGATGGTCCGTTTGCGGCCGATCTTGTCACCGAGCCATCCGTGGAAGACGTAGCCGAAGTAGGCCAGCATGTTGATGACGATCAGCATCCAGAAGGCGTCGGAGAGTTCCACGCCCTTGGCGTTCTTCAGGACGGAGCTGCCGAGGATGCTGAAGATCATGATGCCGAAGAAGTTGAAGATCCAGGCCAGCGAGAAGACGATCGTGTTCCGGCGCAGGTGCGGTTCCCAGATGCGCTTGAGCGGGGCCGCCGAAGAGTGTTCGACGCCGTAGGCGCGGGCCAGTGCGTGGGCTTCCTCGGTCTTGCCGCTCTTCTCAAGTTCGGTCAGCTTGTGGTGCAGCTCGAACTGAGGTGTCTCCTTGAGCTTCTTGGCAATGGCCCAGACGATGATCACGGCCGGAATAGTTGCCATGAGATAGAGGGCGCGCCATCCGAGGGACGGGAGGAAGGCAAGGGCAAGGGCACTGGCGAGCAGGAAGCCCAGCGGCCAGCCGCCCTGGATGAAGGAGTAGTGGAATCCGGGGCGCTTGCGCTTATCGGCGACTTCGGTGACCTGGTAGACCTCGTTCATGTAGGTGGCGTTGACGGCCTGCTCCGAGAATCCGAGCCCGCCGAAGGAACGCACCAGCACGACCAGGCCGTTGCTGAGGAACGGGATTCCGGTCGGGATCAGGGCCGTCAGACCGGAGACAGCGGCGGTGCCGCCGACGGTGACCATCATGCCTTTGCGTCGGCCGAGCCGGTCGATGACGGGGCCGATGCCGAAGCAGACGATGGCGGTGCCGACGGCGATCCAGGTGTTGATTGCGTAGGCTTCGGTTTCGGTCCAGCCAAACTCTTCCTGCATGGCCGGCAGGAGGGTTCCGAAAAGTCCGTAGTCGAACACGGCTACGGTCCAGGCCAGCAGGGCCAGCACGGTGGCGGTGGTCGTGTGGCGCTTGGAGAATACCGGGAAGCGGCGTTTCTCGTTGGGTGCGGGTTTCGTCAGGTCGACGCCGGGCTGCTGGATGGTCATTACTGGTTTTCCTTTCGGGGGCTGCGGGCGAGGAAGGAGTCCGCGATCTGGTCGAATGTGAGCCAGCTGACGCCTTCGTGGGAGTTGATGTGTTCGATGAGGCGTTCGAGCATGAGCAGGACTTGGGGGCGGCCCGAGACATCCGGGTGGATGGTCATGGTGAAGACGGCCTGGTCCATTTCCCGGTAGACCCAGTCGAACTGGTCGCGCCACATTTGTTCGATGTCCCGGGGGCTGACGAAGCCGTGGGAGTTCGGGGCAGCCTTGATGAACATCATGGGAGGAAGATCGTCCAGGTACCAGTTGGCCGGGATCTCGACGAGGTCGGTCTCCTTGCCCCGGACGAGCGGCTCCATCCAGGTTTCTGCGGCCTTCGTGTAGTCGATCTTCTTCCAGCTGTCGCCGACACGCACGTAGTAGGGCTCGAAATCGCGGTGCATCAGGGAGTGGTCGTACTTGATCCCGCGTTCGAGGAGGATCTCGTTGGTGACCGGGGAAAATTCCCACCAGGGTGCGACGTAGCCGGTGGGGCGGCGGCCGGAGACCTTTTCGATGAGTTCGATCGACCGGTCCAGGATGGCCGTCTCCTGCTCGCGGGTCATGGCGATGGGGTTTTCATGCGAGTATCCGTGGACGCCGATTTCGTGCCCCGCGTCAACGATCATGCGGGTCAGGTCCGGGAAGGTCTCGATGGAGTGGCCGGGCACGAACCACGTGGCGGGAAGGCCGTACTTCTCGAAAAGGCGGATAAGGCGGGGGCCGCCGACCTCGCCGCTGAACAGGCCGCGGGAGATATCGCACGGGGAGTCCTCGCCCCCGTAGGAGCCGAGCATTCCGGCTACGGCGTCCACGTCGACGCCGAACGCGACTTGGATGTCCTTGGTCATGAGATTTACCTTTCACTGCGCTTGTTGTTGAGGTTTTGTGCGTTGGGGTTTCGGTTTTGGGTGGAACTAGTGCGGGCGCGTGCCCCGGCGGGCGAAGGTTTCCGCAATGCGGGCCGCGGGGGTGTCCAGCCTGAGCAAAAGGCTCAGGAGGATCAGCGACTGGGATGGCCTGAGCAGACCGGAAGGTATGGCACCGGCCGCGCGCAGATCGGCACCTCCGCCGTCGCCGTACCGGGGAACGACGGCGCCGGCCTCCACCCGCGTGCTCGTCACCACCACGACGCCGGCCGCGGTAGCGTCCGCGACGTCCCGGCACAGCGCGCGGTTGGCGTTGCCCGTTCCCGTGCCCTGGAGCACAACCCCGGCCGCCCCGGCCTGCAGGGAAGCCCGCAAGAGGGTCGAATCCGCTCCGGGATAGGAAGCAACAAGGTCCACGCGCGGCGAACCGGCGCCGACGCCCGGCAACGGCAACGGCAACGGCAACGGGACAATGTCTGGCCGTGCTGCGTGCATGCCGACCTCGCCGGAGTCGGACACCGAGCCTGCGGTTCCGAAATCCGGGTTGGCGAACGCGTCGAGTCGGGTTGTGTGGCTCTTCCGGACGCCGGCCGCAGGGAAGATCGTCCCGGCAAACGCCAGAAGTACGCCCTTCCTCCGTGCCTGCGCAGAACCGGCGAGGGAGATCGCGCGCGACAGATTTCCGGGACCGTCCGGCGCCCTGGAGTCGGCCGCCTGCTGCGCTCCGGTGAACACCACAGGTCGGGGATCATCATGGGTGAGGTCCGCGAGATAAGCAGTCTCCTCCATCGTGTCCGTACCGTGGGTGACGACGACCCCCAGAACGTGCGGGTCGGCCAGCGCTTGCCTGATGCCGGCGCAGATGGCGATCATGTCATCGACCGTCAGCAGGTACGACCCCTTCCGGAGAACATCGACCACGCGGACCGGATGAGTGGCCGCAACGCCCAGGCTGGCGAACACCTGCTCTCCCGTGTCCGACGCGACGGCGGCCCCCTCGACCTCCGACGCACGGGAGGAAATGGTTCCCCCGGTCGCCAACAGCACCACGTAGGGAGCACCCAATTCTGTGACAGTCATTTTCACTCCGCTTGTCCTGCATCTGCTGCCAGATGCATACCCAATCGATTGGGTTACCGGATAAAAAGTATCTTTGCGATGTTTTCGCAGCCGCTTCCGGTGTTTCGACGGAGTTACCATGTCGCCGTCTGGCATCGGACCTCCACTACCCAATCGATTGGGTTGGTGGTGAAATGACTATAGAATGTGAGGTGCGCCACGTCAAGGGCTTCCCGATCAGAGCTCCGCACTTTATCGGGCAGTCTTGGTGGTGTCTTCTTTTTGAGCTGAGGCAGGGAAACGCATGGAAGAAACCACGGCCGGGGACCGCACGGTGACACTAAAGGATCTGGCGAGCGAGCTCGGCATCCACCCCTCGACCGTGTCCAGGATCCTTCACTCGGACTCCGAGGTGGCGCGGGGGGCCGCCTCCGTGGCGACGGCCGAACGCGTCCGCGCGCTGGCGCGAAAACGGGGCTACTCCCCGGACCCGCAGGCCGCCGGCCTGCGGACGCGGCGCACGCGGCTAATGGGGGTGATCGTGCCCCGGCTTTCGGACCTCGTCCTGGCCATCATGTACGAGGGGATTGACGAGGCCGCGGCGGAGCTGGGCTATTCGACGTTTGTCATGAACTCCCGGGACAACCCGGAGGAACAACGACGGAAGACGGACACTATGCTGGCCAGGCGCGTGGACGGGCTCATCATAGGTGACGCACATCTGGACAGTGGCCTGTTGCGGGAGTTGTCAGCCCGGAAGGTGCCCTTCGTGCTCATGAACCGCCGCGTCCCCGGCTACCCGTCCGCCACCTGCGACGACGTCCTTGGCGGCGAGCTTGTGGCCGACCACCTGTGGGCCCAGGGGCATCGGATCGTCGCTGTCATCGCCGGCGAGCCCTACGCCAGTACAGCCGTTGACCGGACGGCCGGCTTCGTGGACCGCTGGCGTTCGCTGGGCGGAAAAATCCCCAGTGAGGCCGTGGTGTGGTCCCGTTTCGATACCGCCGGCGGAAGGGAAGCGGCCGAGAATATCCTGACTCATTGCAACCCACATCCGACGGCGCTGTTCGCCGTCAATGACTTTGCGGCGATCGGTGCCATGGGAGCGCTAAGGTCCCATGGCCTCACTGTTGGCGAGGACGTTGCAGTAGTTGGTTTCAATGACACCTCGCTGGCCGCGGAGCTTCCCATCCCGCTGTCCTCGGTCCGCTCGCCCATGCTGGACATCGGGCGCACGGCGGTGCAGCTCCTGAAGCGCGTGCTGGACGGCGAAATCGTCACGCCCGTCAGGCTGGAACCGAGCCTCTGCGTGAGGGAAAGCAGCGCCCGAAGCCACATGGGATGATATTCACCTCGGAGTTCCCGCAGCACGGGTTCCAGAGCGCGGTTTCCCGCGCAGGATTCCTTCAATGCGAAGACGCGACGATTCCCAAGGCGAGCAAGCAAGTGGCGCGGACTTCGCCGTCGGACAAATCCAGTTGGAGGAGATCCTGGATTTTCCGCAGCCTGTAGCTGAGCGTATTTCGGTGGATGAAGACCTCGTCGCAGATCTTCGCCGAATTCCCGTTGTGGCGCAGGAAAGCGTCAAACGTCTCAAGCAAAACGCTGCCGCCGTCGGAGGCCAACGGGGCCAACAGCCGCTGGCACATGGCCACCAGGCCCGGGCTGGGTAGCCCCTGCACAATGCCGGCGAGATCAGCCGGCGGCGCCCGGTGCACGCCGGGCCGCCCGATGTGACGGCGGCCAAGCTGCAGCACCAGCGGCAATCCGCTGAGGCTCGGGGATTCGGAGACGACGACAGACAGTTCAGGGGCGTCCGTAAAATACCCCCGCGTGGCATCCAGCAGGTCGGTTGCTCCGTGCCTGTGCTGCAACAGAAGAGTCGTGAGTCCCGATTCCTCCATGAACCGCACCGTACCGAAATCTGCCTGCAGTCCCACTCGTGCGCGCCAGGCGATGGCACGCAGCTTGGCAGGAGCCACCTCTTCCGAACTGCCGATCAGCACCGCCCCCCAGTCTTCTCCGTCGGGATCGAAGCCGGACTCGAGGCCATAGCGGCGCAAAGACGTTGACGGCTCTCCGCGGTCCTCATACAGGGCCTCCAGGAAGCGCGCGGCTTCCCGGGAATGCAGGGGTGAACGGGACCCAAGGGTGTAGCTCAACTGCATGCCAATGACTGCCGCCACAGGACCCAGGATGGGCTGCAGCACGATGTCGCTCCCGATTCCCTCGATGGCAAGCCGGAACTGCTCGGAGTCGCCGCTGGGCAGGTGCAGCGTTGTTCGCGTTGGCCCGCCGTGAGCCTCGCCTGCGGACACAAGCTCGAACGCGTTGTGATCGATCACGGCCACCCTCGCGTTGACGACGTCCGCCACCCGCTCCAGAACCTCGGCCAGTGAATGCCCGCCGGCCGCCAACCGGGTGCATCCATCGGCTAGCTCCCAGCCCTTTCGCAACTCCTCATATCGCTCGGCGGCGATGGCCAGCTCCACATGGCGCATGATCAACACAAAAGGCACTTCCGGCGGGAGCTCCAGCAGCGGCAGGCCGTGGGCCTCGCAGGCCTGGACCAGGCCTGCCGGCAGCTCGCTGTGCGCGGCGCCCAGCCCGAACGCCAGTCCGGAGACCGGGACGGAGACCAGGCGTTCCACGTAGGCGTCCCAGATCCTGAAGTCCTTGACGTTAAGGCCCATCCCATTGGTCAGCACAAGGGCATTCACACTGAGGAAGGGCGTGGGGTCCATATGTTCGGTCGGAGCGCACCAGGTGATGGGTCGAGCCAGGCGGCCTTCGCCGCCTGTAACGCGAAGGCGGATGTTGAGGTCGGCGTCGTCCGCCAAGTCTGAGATTCGCAAGGTAGCCTCCAAATGTGGCGGGAGTCGTCCGCCGAACAGTGCAATAAGCATAATGTATGCCGTTAGATTCAGCGGCCTGCACAATATCGATAACCCGAAATGCTGAGTAGCGTTACACCCATGCAAACAAACGTGACTCCCGACACTCCCGGACGTGTGCTCTTGAACTCCGATATGGGTGAAGGCCTCGGTCTTCACGAGTTCGGCAACGACGATGCACTCATGCGGATCATCGACGTCGCCAACGTCGCCTGCGGCTACCACGCCGGCGATCCAGACGTCATGAACCGGACCGTGGCTCTGGCCGCTGAGCATGGCGTGGCAGTGGGAGCGCACCCCGGCCTGCCTGACCTCGTGGGATTCGGACGCCGCCGCATGGTCCTTAGCCCTGGCGAGGTCGAATCGATCATCCTCTTCCAAACCGGAGCCCTGACGGCTTTTCTGGCAAAGCACGGACTTGAACTGAACCACATCAAACCCCACGGCGCCCTCTACGGAATGCTGGCCGGCGACGAGGAACTCATGCAGGCCGCCGCCGGAACCGCCAAACAGTTTGGCGTCCCCTTCTACGGGCTCGCCGGGACCGCTCACGAATCCGTGTGCCGGGCCATGGGGGTGGAATTCGTGCCGGAACTCTATGTTGACCTCAATTACGGCTCGGCCGGCGAACTGCTGATCCAGCGCCGCCCGGCCCCCACGGACCCGGTCGCCGCTGCCGATCGCGTCAGACGGGCGCTGACGGGACAGCCCATTCTGGCCGTTGACGGCACCGAACTGGACATCTCGTTCCAAAGTATCTGCATCCACTCCGACGCACCCAACTCTGTTGCAGTGGCCACCGCCGTGCGCGCGGTCCTGGGCTGACTCTGACTTATCCAACCATCTGAAAGCGAGCACCTCCGTGGCAACCATCGTCTCCCCGCTCCCTGGAATCTTTTACCGTAAGCCCGGCCCCGGCAAGCCGCCGTTCGCCAACGAAGGCGACACCATCGAGATCGGCCAGACCCTGGGCATCGTCGAAATCATGAAGCAGTTCACCGAAATCCAATCCGATGTGGCCGGGGTCCTCGAGTCCTTCGAGGTCAATGAGGGCGACATGGTTAACCCGGGCGACACGATCGTCGTCATCCGCGAAGGAGAGCTGTGAAGAAACTGCTCATAGCCAATCGCGGCGAAATCGCCGTCCGAGTTGCTCGGACCGCACGCGAAATGGGCATCGAAACAGTCCTGGTGGCCAGCGAACCCGACGCCAATTCCCTTGCAGCCCGCACCGCCGACAATGTGGTGGTAGTGGGCCCGGCTCCTGCGCCCGCCAGCTACCTCAACCAGGACGCCATCATCTCCGCGGCCTTGGACAGCGGCTGCGATGCCGTCCACCCGGGCTACGGCTTCCTCTCCGAGAACTCCGCATTCGCCCGGAAGGTCGCAGATGCTGGGCTGACCTGGGTGGGTCCTGACGCGGATGCCATCGAAATGATGGGCAACAAGTCCATGGCCAGAGAATCCGCCCGCAAGGCCGGCGTTCCGGTACTCCGCGGCTCGGACGGACCCCTGGACCCCGGTGCCGACGCCATTGAGGTGGCCCGCGGCATCGGCTACCCGCTGGTGGTGAAGGCCTCCGCCGGCGGCGGCGGCCGGGGCATCCGCTTCGTCCACAGCGAAGACGAGCTCCTGAAAACGATCGAGACGGCCCGCGGGGAGGCGGCATCCGTCTTCGGGGACCCCACGGTTTACCTGGAACGGTTTGTGCAGCATGCCCGCCACGTGGAGGTGCAGATCCTCGGAGACGGAACCAGCTTCATCCACCTCGGGGACCGCGACTGCTCCATGCAAAGACGCTCACAAAAAGTCATCGAAGAAGCACCGGCACCGGACCTTCCCGACGCCGTCCGCCGGAGGATCCGGGAATCCTCCGTGGAACTCGCCCGGGAATGCGGCTACAGCGGAGCCGGCACGGTCGAATTCCTCTATGACCCCATCAACCACGAAGCCGCATTCATCGAAATGAACACCCGGATCCAGGTGGAGCACCCCATCACCGAGCAGATCACCGGAATCGACCTGGTCCGCGAACAGCTGCTGATAGCTTCCACAGGAGCAATGTCCATCCAACAGGATGACGTCCGCTTCAGCGGGCACGCCATCGAATGCCGCATCAACGCCGAAGACCCCGAGCATAACTTCTTCCCCAGCCCGGGGCTCATCACGGCCATTGAGTGGCCCTCGGGCGAAGGCATCAGGGTGGACACAGGCGTGGAAGCAGGATCCGTAGTGAGCCCATACTACGACTCCCTGCTCGCCAAGCTGATCGTCCACGCACCCGACCGTGTAACGGCCATTGAGGCCATGCTGGCAGCACTGGACGGAACACACATCGAAGGGGTCAAGACCACCATCCCGGTGCACAAGACGCTTCTGGCGCGGCCCGAGTTCGCTGCCGTGACCCACCACTCAAAGTTCCTTGAAACCGCCGATCTTTTGGAGGCACAATGATCAGCCCGGTCCCCGCCACGCAGGAGGCACGCTACACCTGGGGCGGAGACGAATTCCTCTTCGTTGAAGTGTCCGAGTCCATGAGCCTGGCTGCCAACTTTCGGGTCATGTCCATTGCCTCAAAGCTTTCAGCCATGGAGCTGCCGGGCGTCGTTGACGTCTGTCCCGCCAACGCCTCACTGCTGGTGCGGTTCGATCCCGACGTCCTGCCGCCGTCGACCCTTGAAGACACCGTACGGACCATCGAAGGGGACCTGACACACCATCAGGAGCAGGCGCTCGAAACCCGGATCATCGAGGTCCCGGTCTGGTACAACGACCCCTTCACGGCGGAAGTGGCGGAGCGCTTCCGCGAAGGGTTCCATCAGGAGCCTGGAGGTACCGACATTGACTACGCGGCCAAGGTCAACAACCTGAAAGATGCCGCCGAATTCATCCAGCGGCACCATGAGCAGCCCTGGCTTGTCTCCATGGTTGGCTTCGTGGCCGGCCTGCCGTTCCTCTTCCAGCTTGTGGAGCGGGAGAAACAATTGGAAGTTCCCAAGTATCTGAGTCCCCGGACCGATACCCCCAAGCTGACGGTGGGCCACGGCGGCTGCTTCGGCTGTATCTATTCCGTGCGCGGCGCCGGCGGATACCAGATGTTCGGCGTCGCTGCCGCGCCGATCTTTGATCCCGCCCAGACTTTGGAAGACTTCAACGACTTCATGGTGTTCTTCCGCCCGGGAGACATCGTCAAGTTCAAGCCGGTAACCGAGGCCGAGTACAACGACATTCAGGCGCAGATTTCCGCAGGAACGTTCCGCTACCGGCAGGTACCTGCGACGTTCGATCTGTCCAAGGCGCTCGCAAATCCCGAAGGCTACAACCAGGAACTCATGGAGGCCCTCAATGGCGTTTAGAATCAAGAACCCCGGCCTGGCCACCACGGTCCAGGACCAGGGCCGCACCGGGCACTACAACGTGGGAATCCCGCAGAGCGGGTCCATGGACCAATACTCCGCCGAACTCGGCAACGCCCTGGCGGGCAACACCGCCAAAGAAGCCGTCCTTGAATGCACGTATCTGGGCCCGGTGCTGACCACCGATCAGGATGCAGTCATCGTCGTCACTGGTGCCCCGGTTGACGTGAAGGTCAACGGCCTATCCCGCCCCGAGTGGACCCGGCTTCAACTGAACGCCGGCGACGAGCTCAGCTTCGGAGTCATCCAGGGCGGCACGCGCTACTACATCGCAGTTCAGGGCGGCATCGACGTTCCCGAGGTGCTTGGCAGCCGGTCCACCTACGTTCTGGGCGCAATCGGCGGGTTTAACGGCCGGAAACTTCAGGCGGGCGACCTGGTCCCCGTAGGAAGGCCGCTCAATGACGGAACTTTGTCCGCCGCCGAAACCGTTCCGGAGGAATTCCGGCCCGTGTTCGCGAAACATCAGACGGTCAGGATCGTGCTTGGCCTGTACGACCACCTCCTCACCGACGAAGGACTGGAAAACCTTCTCGACGGCGAATGGAAGCTGACCCCAGTCGCCGACCGGATGGGGCTGAGATACTCCGGCCCCGGCGTTAAGTGGAAAAAACGCGAGCAACCTTTCGGGGCCGGTTCCGACCCCTCCAACATTGTGGATGCCGGCTACGCCGTCGGGTCCATCCAGATACCCGGCGGCACCCAACCCATAATCCTGCACCGCGATGCCGTCTCCGGCGGCGGGTACGCCATGGTGGGCACGGTCATCAGCGCCGACATGGATCTGGTGGCCCGCGCCGCCCCCGGCACGACCACAAGGTTCACCGCCGTCAGCCTGGACGAAGCCCTAGGGGCGCGCAAGGACCTTACTGAACGCAAGAAGAACGCGCGGGCAGCCCTAGGTGCCAACCGCTGATTCCAGACCCACCCCTGAATTGAGCTACTTTCGACGATTCCTCCCAAACGGCGTCTCGACGCCGGCGCCGGCGGCTCGACACGTCTGCCCTTTATCAGTGCGGGCCGTGGGCCTCTTGATGTGGCTGCTGCCTGCGACCTAGAAGTCCTGGCCTGTGGCTCGTATGGCTATCTCAGATATGTCGGCTCCGGCTGGTTTGCCAGCGCCCACAGCAGGGCCCCGGCCACGGACTCCGGCGCTATCGCAGCCTCGGGTGCCCCCCTCCACAGTGGTGTGTCCACGTGGCCCGGAGCAACGCCCAACACACGGATACCGGTGCCCACGAGTTGCTGTCGGAGTGATTCTGCGTAGCCGGTGACGGCCCATTCGGTGGCGGTGTATAGGTTCCCGGATACAAGGAAATAATTCGTGTGTTGAGTGTTAGACAATGGGGTTCGCACACAGGGAGTCAGTGATCATAAAGCAAGTGCCCGGCCCCCTCGGGGGCAGAGCGGGGTGTGGTCGGCACCGTTCCACAGCTTGTCACGGGTGGGAGACGGAGCATACTCGGCCACAGCGATTCAGCATTATCGACAGGAACTCCTGCCTTCAGACAAGTCGCCAACGGGGCAGCCCCCTCCGGCGCTCTGGCCGCCGTATGGCTGCCAGCCGTCAGGCTGAAGTCTCGAACCCTTTCCCTGAATACCACGATTAAGGAATAGTGGTCCCATGGCCATTGAACGCCCCATCGAAGAGCTGACCATCGCCCAGGCACACGCAGCCTTCCTCGACGGTGAATTCACCGCAGAGGATCTTGTCAGCGCCTACCTGGACCGCATTGAACGAATCGACCAGTCCGGGCCGGAACTCAATTCACTGATTTCCGTCTCGCAGAGCGCGTTGGAAGAAGCGCGCCGGCTCGACCGGGAACTCGGCAAAACGGGCCGGCTCATGGGGCCGCTTCACGGCGTACCTATCGTCGTCAAGGACCAGATCGAAACCGCCGACCTGCCCACGACATTCGGCAGCATCGCATGCGGTGACTATCAGCCCAAGCAGGACGCGACCGCCATCGCCAAACTCCGTGACGCCGGCGCCATCATCCTCGGCAAGACCACCCTCCCAGACTTCGCGACGTCCTGGTTCTCGACCTCCTCCCGCAGTGGGGTAACCAAGAACCCCTACGACCTCTCCCGTGATCCCGGCGGATCCTCCTCCGGAACCGCCGCAGCCGTAGCAGCGAATCTGTCACTCGTAGGAATCGGCGAGGACACCGGAGGCTCGATCCGCCTGCCCGCTTCTTTCTGCGGCCTCGTCGGGCTCCGCGTCACGCCAGGCCTGATCAGCCGCGCCGGGATGTCCTCCCTGGTGAAACCCCAGGACACGTCCGGGCCGATGACCCGGACCGTGGAAGACGCCGCCCGTCTCCTTGACGTCATGGTCGGCTACGACAAGGCCGATGACTACACCTCGGCCGCCGTCATTGCAGGCCACGACGAGCCCTACGCGGACGTACTTCACAACGCGACCCTTACCGGAAAGCGAATCGGGATTCTTCGCCAGGCGTTCGGCGACCAATCCGACCCAGACGGGGCCAATGTCAACACGACAGTTGAGCTCGCGTTGTCGGCTCTGCACGGCGCAGGCGCTGAACTCATCGACATCACCATCGACAACCTCGACGATCAGGTCGGCTTCACATCGCTCTACACCACACGATCACAGTCCGACATGAACGAGTTCGTCAGTGCCCGCCCCGCGACCGGGATCCCCTCCATGCGACACCTGATCGAGACAAAGCAGTACCACGAGAAGCTGGACCTGCTCGAGGCAATCGTAGCCGGACCGGAACGGCCCACCGATGATCCCCAATACGTGGAACGCCTCCTCGCCCAAAACGCGTTCCAGCGACAGGTAATCGGCATCATGGCCAAGAACCAACTCGACGCCATTGCCTTCCCGGACGCCAAACTTCCGGCACCCACACACGACGACATCTTCGCCGACCGCTGGACCTGCCTGACTTACCCGACCAACACCGTCATCGCATCCCAGCTCCTCTTCCCCGCGATCACCATCCCGGCCGGCCAAACAGCTGATGGACTTCCCGTCGGTCTGGAGTTCATGGCCGTTCCTTTCGGCGAGCGGGCCCTCCTGGCACTCGCCGCCGCAGCCGAAGCAACACTGCAAGGACGAAAGGCACCTGCCCTCTAGGACACCATGACTGCCAACATCACAATCAACTCAGATCTCGGTGAGGACATCGGGATCCACTCATTCGGCAACGATGAGGCCATCCTCAAGATCGTGGACACAGTCAACATAGCCTGCGGCATGCAGCCGGGGACCCCAGCACAATGGACCGCACCGTCCGGGCGGCGACGGCCGCCGGCGTCACGGTAGGCGCACACCCGGTCTCGCCGACATTACCGGTTTCGGGCGTCGCAAGGACGGCGATCACGGCCGATGCAGCACGCGATCTGATGCACTACCAGGTAGGCGCCCTCGTCGGCTTCCTCGCCGCCCACGGTGTCCCCGGGTACGGGCTCGCAGGAACAGCGCACGAGTCGACTGCCGCAACCTGCGGAGTGGCGTTCGTTCCCGAGTTCTACGTCGACCTCGACTACAGCAAAGACGGAAGCCTCATCGTGGAAGGGCGACCGAAGGACCGCACCTTGGAGTCCTTGCGCGCTGCGAACACTCTGACCTGGCAGAAGCGCCGGCAGTCGCAAGAGCAGTCCAAGAAGCCATCGCCTCTGCTCTAACGGCCAGACCAAAGGCTTAGAGCGCAGCAGCCTGCCCGAATTCTTAGCGTGGGACCATGTGTTTGGAAATCAAGCTGGCGCACTCCTGCAGTTCGATGCTGCCGGCAGCCACGCCCACGACAAGATCGAAGCCCTCGTCGGCGGTAAAATCGTGGCGGTGGCCGTTGATCCAGAGCATCAGGACCATGAGGGTCCATGCAGTGCGCTTGTTGCCATCGATGAGCGGGTGGAAACAGGCCACCGACTCCAGCAGGGCCGCCGCTTTCATGGGCAGTTGTGGATAGGCTTCGGTGCCCATGACTGTTGTTGCCGGGCGGGCCAGCGCGGAGGCGAGCAACCCGATGTCACGGATGTGGAACCCGTATCGGTCGATCACTTGCAGTGCGTCCTCAATTTCGAGGTACGAACTCATGCATCCTCTAGCCGCGTCAGCAGCTCGGCGTCGTGGCTCATGACGAAGTCCAATCCCGCACTGATGTCGCGGCTGCGTCCGTGCCGCTGGAGGACCAGCTCGGCACCCTGGAGGAGCAGAGCCGACTTGGAGGTGTGTTCCTCGGCGGCGAGCTCATCAAGCCGGCGGTCGAGATCTTCGGGAATGCGCAGATTCATAGCCATACCCCATGGTACCAAAGCAGTACCACCCTCCCCCGAGCCCGCCTGCCCACACCAGAACGAATGACGTCGTCGGGGATTTTTTGGGTTTCGCCGGCCCGTGAACGTGGGTGCTTGAGGCATGTTAGTGCGTTTCGCAAGCGACATCGTCATGAAGGTGACAACCCAAACGTCGTCCCCTGGGACAGCGCCCGGCCACCGGCAAAGCAGCACGGATGAGGCCCGCGGGGCTGCACGAAGCCGGGACGGCAGAAAAGGTGGGGAAGTGTCACCGATGAGACAGTCCAGCACCTCTAGACCAGTGTGGACACTATCCGCACCCCTTTGGGAGGATATTCGCCCCCGAGCCCTCCCCTCGCGGCCACAGAAGGACGCGAACCGAAGAGAAGAATCCTCAGGAAATTTTCCCTCTAGTCATGTCTTCACCCCAACACCGGGACATGAATAGGTGAAGGCCAACCACCCTTTCCAGCTCCCGCAGCCGAGCCTCCAACGCGTTGTGTTTCGCAGGATCTACCGGATCATCAGGCTTGCCGCCGGCGCCGGCCTCTCCTTCCCGGTGCAGCTGGACCCGCCTCTTGAGCGCGGTCACGGAGATCCCCAGCTCGGGGGCAACTGAGGCGGGCGAATGGCCAGAGGAAACGACGAGATTCACGGCATCGGCCTTGAACTCATCGGAATAATTGTGACGGAAAGACATGGGCACAATCCTTTCAAACTGTGTCTCACATCAGTAGTACACCTCAAGGCGACCCTGAAAGCACCTGCATCCATCTACAACCCGAGCCCGTGCGAATACAGAATCTCCGCCCCTGAATTCAGCCGGGTACAGCGGGCGTTACCCCCGGTTACGCCCGGTGACCGTCCGTGACAGAACCCCGCAATCGGTTCTCCGGGCTCTGTACTCTGAAGCGAATTGCCCCACTCCGCAACCGAAGGAAACGCCATGACCATCACGACCGAAACAAGCCTGGATGTCACGGCCGAAGACCGGGCAACCCGGCTGGATGCCGCCGGGGATTTCTGGACGAAACGGATCAGCTCCGATGCCGGGAACGCCCGGCTAACGTACCTGGCCCGCGGCACCGCAGAGGGCTCGGTGGCGACGCGGATCACCGCTGGCAGGCACGAGTTCATGGTCGACGAGCCGACTGGCTTGGCCGGGGACGATATAGCATCGAGCCCCGTGGAATACGCCCTGGGCGCCCTGATCTCATGCCAGGTCGTCGTCTATCGCCTCTACGCCCACCAGCTGGGGATACCGTTCGAGGCGATCAGCATTGATGCCGAAGGAGATCTGGACGTGCGCGGACTGTTCGGCGCGGACGAGACCGTACGCCCCGGCTTCACCGCGATGCGGCTCACTATCAAGATCACCGGCCCTGGAACCCCTGAGCAGTATGAGGAACTACGCCGCGTAGTGGATGCCCGGTGCCCGGTCCTGGACCTTTTCTCCAATACCACCCCAGTTACCGCCGTCATCGCCGCCAGCTAGAACTCAGGTGAGGTCCCGGGAGGACCTGCCCGGTTTCGTCCATCACGGCTGGGCCCGGCAGTTGCGGATCGCCGCGTCAGGACCAGCTCCGGGATGGAGACCTAAGGCCCTGCACTTGTTCTTCGATACCCCGCGGGATCGACCTTTCACGGCAGCTGCCGCTGGTAAGTCAACTGCTGATGGCAAGCGATCTTTCTGGCCCTGGCCGCGTCGACAGTGAATTCCTTGGCCCACCCCCTTTCATGCCCCTGCCAAACGACATCGATACTGTCCTCCTGCCCTGTACGCGCTTTTCTCGTCCTCAGTCGCACGGGCAAGCATCTGGCCGCAGTCACCGGCCCGGCAACGATTAGTGGCAAACTGATGAACCTCGATCGCTCCGAAATCCCGCAAACGCTGGATCGAGAGCGCCTGGGGATTGACAGACCTGCCCAGGGCGTACGCCGGCAACGACGTCGATCACGGACACCCTGGCGGCGGACCGCAGCAGTCTGCGGTCATACCGGCGCAGAAGGCGCCCAAGCCAATAGCGACGCCTTCCACTGCGCAGATGCAGCACCGCAGGCCGCGAAGTCTAACCGGCGCACAGAGCTCCGGCTTGGTTTGGAGTCCTACGTGTTGGACAACGCAGCCGACAACCGTCGAAGGCTCCTCACCACCGGCCCCCGTCTTCCCTGATGACGATCCCCGTGTACCGGGCTGTGCAGATCCAATTGCTGTTCTCTCGAGGGCTGCTTCCTCCACACGCGAAGGCATGGTCTTCCTCGTTGGCCTTTGTATCGTATACCCGGTCGCGGTCGATCTACCTCGTCACGTTCTTATGCTGTTGCCCCTACTTACTCCATTAGGTTCGTTCTTCAAAACCTCAACACCGGAGACATCGAGCTGCCCTGTGCCGCCATCCTCGGTTTCGCCGATGTGCTGGTTCTCATGGTCGCTTCGGTTTGGCCAGATCACCGGCTGCAGCGCAGAAGAAAGCGGGGAACAACGACAACTGGACGACGTGGCCGGAACCAAGCACCGTGACTGAGGTGTGTCGCCGAAAACGACAACTCCCAGCTCCGTGCTGCTCAGACTTGACGCCGCCGTGATGGAGGGCCGTACGGCTGAGGCGAGGGCTCACCGGCATGAAGCCAGCGGGCCGGCGACCACTGCATGGTTCTGCGGGGCAGGACATGCGTCAGCGGCCGCCCGCTGATCTGCGCACAAATGGGGCTTTCCCCAGGGCTGTCCGTTCAACATGTTCAACCAGCTGCACATCGACCCGGACGGGAGTGACCCCGGCTGTGGTGAGCGCACCAGTTATTGCGGCGCGGACTCCCTCTGTGGAGGCTCCGGGCGCGAGGCCCGCCATGAGGACCCGAAGCCCTGAGGCCTCCTGTATGACCTGCCACCCCGAGGCGGCGGCCTGGTCGAGAACATGGTGGAACACCATCGGATGGACACTTACATGGCCTGCTCTACCGGGGAGCTGCAGGACGTCTTCGGTGCGCCCTTCGATGTCCTCCAGAATGGAGAAGGAGCGCCCGCAGGGGCATCCCCGTTCGCCCAGTCTTACGGTGTCGGACATTTCGTAGCGGATCAGCGGCAGGGTGCGGGAGAACAGGACGGTGACGAGGAGCTTGGCCCCGGTTGTCCCCGGGGGCACGGGGTTACCGGCCAGGTCGACGGGTTCGATGATCAGCAGGTCCTCGTACACGTGGCGGTTCCGGAAAATGCAGGGGGAGGCGATCCCTGCCGTTTCGGTGGCGGCGTAGACATCGAAGGGGGCACTCCCCCAAGCCTCCTCCAGTTCCAATGCGGTGTGCGGGCTGAGCACTTCGGAGGCGGACATCACGCCCTCAGGTGAGATGTGCAGGCGTCGGGCGGTCTGCTCAGCCGCGAGGGGTTTGAGCGCGGAGGCGTAGCCGACGAGGACCCTGGGCTGGAACCGGTTCAGCGCTGCGACCGTCTCATCCATGGGTGCAGTGACGTCCAGGCGGAGGGTGGGGACGACCCCGGAGCGCAGGGACGCTCCGACGACGGCGGACTGGTGTGTGGGGACGCGGGAGCTCACCAGTGCCATTTTCAGGGGACGGGTCGGGCCGGCGGAGATCCTTGCCCAGTCGTTGGCGCGGGCGTAGGAGGCCAGGATCGTGCCCCATTCAGAACGGTTCCAGATGAAGGTCCCGCGCCGGCCGGTGGTGCCGGCCGTTGCCGCCGCCCACCACCGGCCCTTCCACGGCCGCCCCGGGTCTCCCCCGCTCTGGACCAGGGACAGAAGGTGGTTCTCCAGATCCGCCAGCTTCAGGTCCGGTGTGGTGACGGCTTCGTCGAAGTGCTCCATCAGGTCCGCTTTCGTCACGGACGGCACCTGGTCCAGAGGCGCGTAGTGCAGGCCGGCGTGATGGCGCCGGTAGAACTCGGAGCCGGCGTAGGTTGCGCGGCGCAGCTCCCGCAGGGCGAGGTCCTGATGGGCCGTG